>CAZAZB010000558.1:0-2556 GCA_964489485.1 uncultured Pseudomonadales bacterium
GCTCTCGCGGCGGGGGACGTTTTTCCGTTCTACACCCTTCCTGGCGGCGGCCATCGGCGCGGTAGGCCCGGATATCTGCGTGTTTGTGCCGCCGAAAAGTGCCGCAAAAAAACCAATAAATATGGCGCCATACAACCCGGCACTGGGTCCAAGACCTGAACTTACACCGAAAGCAAGTGCAAGAGGTAAGGCGACAATACCCGCCGTAATACCCCCAAAAACATCTCCCTTGATATGTGTGAAATCGAATAGATTTTTCATGTTAATCGCTCATCCAGGCGTTCAATTGATAACAATCGCAGTTGCGTCTTGATACCAATGACTTAGTTTAGTATTGAGGTAAATGTGGTTTTCATTTTTTTAAAAACCGAAGAACCAGTTCAGTATAGAAAACAGATATTCCATTTTCCTCTGTCGCAACATCCGTCAGCGATGGCAGGTGTTCAGCAAAATATTTTTGCTGGTGGGCACCTTCGATGATGGTCGAAATCAACATGTGCGGTTGTTTACAGTCAGCGGAAATCTCCAACACGATGTCGCTGATACGTTGCACAACTTTTTTGTAGCTATTGAAGGCGCCCTTCTCGTTTTCCTCATCAACCTTGCGCGTGTGATACGCCTTCAATGATTCAGAGAAAACAATTTCGCTCAGTAAAGTTTCATTGACATAGGAAATGGCGTCATCAACGGATACCGGCAGAGTCAGAATTTCGATTGACTTACGGAGCCGCGCTTCAGCAGATTCGATATTTGAAGTCGCAAAAACCAGCCGGTACTCAGTCCATGTCCAATACCAGCTGGTGAGATAGATGAGCAGCCTGTGCTTGCTATCAAAATAACGATAGATAGAACTCTCGGGTGAACTAATCGCCAAGCCAAGTTTCTTGAACGTAAAGACCTCGAAGCCCATTTCGTAGATCAGTTCAATACTCTTCGAAATAATCTGACGTCCTAGATCCGATGAATCAGGATTCTTGGAGTAAAGTTCCGGGCTAACTTCTATCTGGAGGTGTAAGTTTTTCACGCATTAGCAACTGCTGAATTCGATGCTCGCAATAATAATAGTAATACTATCGTTTATGCAAGCAAAACTTTTCAATTCTTGTCGCTAGCTATTATTCCTGGCTTTTATTGCTAGTTTTTGTTGGCCAGTACTTATCAGTCAATTCTTCCTAGAATGATATATCCCACTGAATTCGACCTCGATTAGTATCAATTTCCCGGTCCAGGAATCGGTCCTTTAACGTCAAACGGGAGAAATCGATCGTTAATTTGTTGTTATGCCCCGCTATGAACCAGTTTGCACCGACCGTGAATTCCTCTCTCGTGTTGTCCACAGATCGATTAGATTCGTTCGGCTCTTCCACAAATGCGTAACGCACTGCTAGCTCGAGCTGTTTTGGTACCTGCGGGAAAATATGGTGAAAGAAATACCCGGTCTGTGCATAGGCACCCGTCAGGTCATTCTCAGTATTGGCGACCCTGTCCTTGATCGTTTTCCAATGGTATTCCTGCTGCACCGAGAATCCGCGCCACTTAAAAGCAAATTCCTGCACAGCCTGGTCTATCCTGAACTGCCCTTCTACTGCGCCAGCAGGCTTCGCGAACCCATCGAGGTTGCCACAGCCCCCGGATGACCAACGTGTGCAGCGCCCTTCGTAGTCGGCAACTGCAAATGCCAGCGACCCGGTAGGTTGCTCCGTGAACTCCACATCCGTTTGGCGGGTTCCCAGCTTGCGGCCCATAAAGTTCCACTGCAATCGGCCAGAATACATCAGATCATTACCGTCATTACGCACGCCACGGCCTTGTCCGGTATAAGCGCCTGCATAATAGTTCATATCGGCGAGTGAGCCTTTGAACAACCGACCACGAAGCTGCACGCCAACCTGCCTGTCGATGGTGAAAATGCGATTCACGATGGATCTTTCAACAAACTGCTGTCGCCCGGATGAGTCTACGCGCTCACGGTTGTAGTCTATCTTCCATTGACCCAGTCGCATCCCTAGCGCTTCCCACTTATCTAAAGTGATGCGCCAGTCAATGACCCTGGCGCTTGAGCTGGCGCTGTTGGTGTCAACATCTCGACCCGGCTGTAGATCAATTTCAAAGTAGTAGCCAAGCCATGGCTTATAACCATGACCACCTATTTTCATTCGCAGTCGACGAGGCTCAAAAGTACTCTGTGGATCGTCTTCAAAGTCATCCACCTGCCTTGGATCACCATTGGTTGGATTGGTAAACCGAAATTGCGAACGCCATTGCAGGTTCGTTTGCCACAGACCATCGCGACTTTTAAACGTAAAGCCTTTACTTCCATGGTCTGCGAGAACAGGAAAGTCTTCCTGAACAATAGATGATACTTCACCCAGCAGTTCTTTATTAATATTGCTGCCATAGCTGCTGGCCAGCTTTTGCTCAACTATTTTTTCAACTTCCGCTGTCTGGACCTCGACATGGCTGGAACCAGTACACGCAACCGTCGTTGGACCGACTGCATTCAACAAACCTTCGTATTGTGATTCAGTGATGGCACCATTACCGAGAAGGATATCC
>CAZAZB010000559.1:0-2548 GCA_964489485.1 uncultured Pseudomonadales bacterium
CATACCGAAGGTTCACTGATACCTTTGACAGTGAGTCTGTGGGCATTGAAATTCACTCGTGCGCGAGTCCGATCGAAATGCTAACTGACTGCGCGTAAACTCCGTTTTCTCAGTAAATGTCGCCTTACCTCGCACCTCACAGTTTCTTTTTCAGCACCCTGTTAGGCATTTCCCTTGACCAATAGAGTTTGTCGTTTGTCGCTGATTTCGTCATTGATTTCATTTGTAGGCGGGTTGAAATAGTTCGACCTTGATTTCACCTGGCATCATGAAATGAATTGCCAATCCATATCCTACATCTGTTACCTCATCGATAAAATCCACGCCTCGACCTGTTAATTCAATAACAGTCGTTTCGATATTGTCGCAATAGAACGAAATATAATGTGTACCCGATGGATTTCCTTCAGCTACTTCTGCTGGATGGCAACCCATATCTGCTTCGGGTAAATCGAAGATTAACCAGCCGTCGCCAACATCAGTACCGGGTAATTCGAGCTTGTCTCGGATAAATGCTCGTAGTTCCTCTGGCTGCGAAGAGTAGAACATTGTGTGGACACCCGTAATCATTTCGACGTCCTCTATCAACTAGTTGAATCAGATTCTACCCGATTAAACAGAATCTGAAAAATATATGCGGCTTTACTTGGTTGGCTCCGGGTACAGAAGTGGCGCTAACAATTTGTTTCCGTTGTCAAGGTAGACTGTAAAATGCCTTGTCGAACTGAAAGGTGCCCACAGGCTTCATTGATTTGAAAGTATTCACCATAAAATAATCTTTAGATTCTTCGGCTGGGACATTATCAGGAGACAGGACGAATCCGAATCGTTGATAGTAAGTCGGATTGCCTGTGAGGATGCAGCCAATTGCCCCCAGGTCTTTGATCTGTTTTAGGCCCTCGAGAATGAGTGCAATCCCGATGCCCTGGCGTTGTTTGTCCGGGCGTACGGAAACAGGACCAATCGCATACCAGGGCCCTGAATCATCGGTGTTGATTGCAGGCGAAAAGGCTATGTGGCCGACCACGTGTTCTTCTAGCGTCGCAACTAACGATAATGAAAGCGCATGAGTTGAACGTAACAGATTAACGAGATCTTGCTCATCCCCACCAGCGTAAGGTCTGTCGAGGAATGCCGCTTTCGTAATAGTATATATACCATTGTAATCATCTGGACTCTCTCGACGAATTGTTAGTGATTCCATTGGTCCATCCCATTTTCCCGTTTCTACGATAAGGTTATCTTCAACGTTTGTGTGTGACTTGTGGCAGTTATTAAGTGAGTGAGCTCGTTATCATATCAGGTGTTGAGTCTTTGGCTGCGGTTCGACGGTCCGAACTTAATCAGAGGTTCCTAGTGCTTAATTCTGATAAGAATCCCATGATCGTATCCCGAAATTCTATTGGTTGATCCATATTCGGAAGATGGGCAGCATTATCAATAATTTTGGTTTTTATCCCCGGGATTTTCATGTCCATATAGTCGATTGCGGCATGCATGTATGGAATATCGTGAATACCCAATATCGCCAATAACGGGACATCTAGTTTTCCAATATTGTTAACTGCCAGCTCTTTTGTATTGGGAATCTGCTTTCCAATTCCGGTGGCGTCATGCGAGAGCGCAAGGCGGTTCATCTCATAGGCCAATTTACGCATGTCCTGGTCTACAGCAGTCGGCTTGCGATCACCATCGAACCAGATTTGAGTTTCCAGTTCGGCAACCAGGTCAAGGTCGCCTTTCTTATTGGCATTTTGAATATCTTTAAACTTTTCGGGAGTTCGGACATCCAATTGGAGCCCTGCCGGTGCGGAATCGACCATTATCAGGGCAGAGACCTTGCCAGGATTAGCTAAAGTAAAATCTAAAGCCAGTCCGCCGCCCATAGAGCAACCAATGATAATGATTGGCCTGGCTATTCCTAAGTGTTCTATGAGTGCGGTTAGATCTTGTAGATGGCTATATTCCCCGGCGGCGGGTTTGCTTTTCCCGAAACCTCTCAGATCGTAACGAATAACCCGATAATGTGGGGCAAAAGTTTCGAACTCATTGTTCCATTGACGGCTATCAGCTACGCCTGCATGAATAAATAACAGCGGTTGACCCGTTCCTGCGACTTCGTAGTAAATTGAGGCCTTGTCAATGTTGAACATTTTTGTTTCTTCTATGAGTTTGTTGGAAGGAATCGGCGTTCACATTTTCTGGCATGGAATCTATCAGTGTACTGCTAATACATCTGGAAAACATCAGCCTGGCTTGGGTTCCGTGGTATTGCTATGTCCGGTTCAACGTGGATGTCTAGCCGAAGCCAGTTAAATTTAGTTGATACAGAAGTGCCTTTATTTAGGCACTGTCATACTGGGCAAGTTCCTTAGCACAATTGGTGGGGAGGCTTAACTGTTGTTATGGGCAGACACATTACTGAAGTTGCTTACCATACTTCTCAATCCATTCACGCGACCTTTCCATCACCCCGTCATCAAAAATGGACCTCAATTGGCAAATCGCGTGATCTTCAAATTCCGCAATTTCAGTTCCACTACAGACT
>CAZAZB010000560.1:0-2533 GCA_964489485.1 uncultured Pseudomonadales bacterium
GGTTCTTGATGGTTCTCATCTTGTTAGCTTTGTTTTTGCGCCCAAGGTTAGCATTCTGGGTCAGCCTGGGCGTTCCTGTTGCATTTCTTGGCGCTATCTTTCTTATCTCCATTCTCGGTTTATCGATTGATGGCATTTCAACCTTCGGTTTCATCCTTGTGTTGGGCATTCTAGTCGATGATGCCATCGTCGTGGGTGAAAATGTTCACTCGGTACAAACACGGGAGAAATCTATCCTTTCGGGCGCGATCAAAGGAACCCAGCAGGTTTCCGTCCCGGTGATTTTTGGCGTACTGACAACCATTGCAGCTTTCATGCCGCTATTATTTGGCCCCGGCACTTTTGGCCAGATCCAGTCCATCATCGCAACCGTCGTGATGTGTTGTCTGTTTTTCTCTCTGGTTGAATCGCAACTGGTTTTACCCGCACATCTTGGCCACCGTGGCTCAGACTCTCCGGAATCTGAAGTGGGTTTGATGCTAGTCCCTATCGTTGGCATCATCTTGATGGAATTCGCCTGGGACTCACGCAGCTACATTGCACTCGCTATCGCCACGGTATCATTTTTTCTAGCACTTCACTTCGCCGGTTACTTTTCACCTATTAGCCAATGGATTATCAAACAGCAGTCACGTTTTTCTGGCGCACTCGAATCATTCACCAACAACCTGTTTAAGAGGCTTGCAAAAGCCGCAATTCATAATCGTTATATCACCCTTTCAATCGCCATGGTTGCTCTGCTCTCCAGCATCGGCATCGTTGCAAGCGGACGACTCCCCTTCTCGTTCTTTCCACCACTTGCCTCCGATCAGGTTATCGCGAAGCTCACCATGCCCCTTGGAACGCCAGCGAGTGTAACAAACGACGCGGTTAAGCATCTGGAGGGAACAGCACGCGAAGTTGCCAGCAGGCTTGCCGACCAATCACCACTGGCGCCACCCGTTCGACACATCCTTGCGGCTGTCGGTAGCCACCCATCAAGTAGCGGCGGCGGCGGGCCACCTGGCGCCGGTATCGCAGCAGCTGGAGGCGCACATCTCGGTGAAGTCACTATGCAATTAACACCGAGCGAAAGCAGAGACATTGAGACCCGTGATGTGGCGAGTATCTGGCGTGAAGTTTCCGGCCCCATCGCCGGTGCCATTGAGCTTAAATTCGAGTCATCCCTCTTTACCGTGGGAAATGCCATTGATATTCAACTTGAAGGCGATGATCTCGACGAACTAAAAGTAGTTGCAGGCAGAATTCGTGCGGTACTCTCACAATATCCCGGGGTAATCGATATCTCGGATTCTTTTCGTTCTGGAAAGCAAGAACTTAAATTGGATATTCTCCCCTCTGGCGAAGCGTTGGGGCTATCCCTGAGCACTCTTGCACGTCAGGTGCGGCAAGCGTTTTATGGAGAAGAAGTACAAAGAATTCAACGAGGCAGAGACGACGTGCGCGTCATGGTTCGCCTAACAGAAGCTGAACGCCATTCGCTGGACTCCCTTGATGACATGCGCATTAGAACACCCGAAGGTTCCGAGGTTCCATTCGCGACGGTTGCCAGAGCAGAACTGGGCAAAGGTTTCTCGACAATTAAACGCTCTGATAGACGCAGAGTAGTAGATGTTACGGCCGATGTGGATAGGACACAGATTACAGCCAACGCGGTAATTGCTGGTCTTAAATCTGGGCAGATACAATCAATCATGAAAGATTTCCCCAGAGTTAAGTACAGTCTTGAAGGCGAACAACGTGAACAGGGCGAGGCAACATCCAGTCTCATTCCACTGTTTGGTATTGCGCTTTTTGGTATCTTTGCGCTGTTGGCAATACCTCTTCGATCCTATGCACAACCCATTATCATCATGAGCGTTATCCCATTTGCCATGATGGGCGCAATTTGGGGGCACCTGATCATGAAAACCTTAGACTTGCTCTCGGGGCTCGCCATGATGTCTGTCATGGGTGTGATCGCTGCATCAGGCGTCGTTGTTAACTCAAGCCTGGTTCTTGTGCACAGTATTAACACGCGATTAGAAGAAGGAAGGAACCTGGAAGATGCCGTTCTTGATTCTGTTGTCTCTCGATTCAGACCCATCGTCCTGACGTCTTTAACGACCTTTGTGGGGCTGGCACCCCTCTTGCTGAACCAAAGCGTACAAGCACAGTTTTTGGTCCCCATGGCAACATCACTGGCATTTGGCGTGCTGTTTGCAACACTCGTCACGCTGCTGGTTGTGCCTTCCGGCTATCGAGCAATGGAAGATCTGGGCGCGTTGCGGCGAAGACTCTTTATTCCCACGCTAACCAAGACCGCAGAATAGCCGGCTCAACCTGAGCATCGGGCTTCAGGGGTTGGGTGTACCTTTGTCAGAAAATACCGCTACCTTCAGGATTATCTTTCAATATCCGATCGTAGAAAATGGCGAATTCGATATGCCAACGCTCTTCCAATTCTACTAATTTTTTCCTGGTCACCAGTGAGGGTTGAGAAGGATTTTGGTTGAAGGCAAGGATGACTGTGTTTCTGTTATCCGGCAGGGCA
>CAZAZB010000561.1:0-2531 GCA_964489485.1 uncultured Pseudomonadales bacterium
GGACTGTTGTCAATACGTCTCTGTGGGTGGAAAACGTCGCCTTGATCAGATCGCGGCGTTTAAGCGATAAGAAGACGTACCATCAGCCTGACCATGCATAACTCGGCAACTGGTGAGTTCGAGTAGGACTCACCAGTGCCCCTGCTGTTTACCCTGGCTCGATATAAGCCACCGCCTTGCCAAAAAGTTGCTGGCATCGGGCGAATAATTCTTGCGCCTGAGTATTGTCAGCGGCCGGTTGATCTTCACGTAGTTGGGAGACAAGTGACAATGTATCAGCGTAGAATTAACAAGGTCTAGATCGATGGGTATCTCAGAGTGTCGCCCTTGCTTAATAGATAAAGCCTGAAGGGCGACCTCCACTGCATCACGAACGGGCACAAGTGCTTCCACTGTAAATCCACCTGCATTGAGCACTTGTGCCATTCGCCGATTATGTTCACTATCTGCAAGGCGAGTTCGCGCCTCGTTAATCCATTTTATTTGTTGTGTATCTTCGGCCTCGTCAACTACTCTGGCATCATAGAGAATTTTGATTGAACCGTTCTTGTTCTGCAATAACCCGGTGTCAATGAGTTCCTGAATCGTGTCATAGGTTTCTCGATCTAACAATTTTAGGATAGGTGTCTGATGCGGAAACTGATCTTGCAGCTGATTCGTTAGATCTTGCTGAAGAGAATCGTTCAGCTTGTCCGCCACGACCAGCAGCGTTTGCTCGTCTTTATCACCGCGTAACTCCATAAGATGTAAATGGCTGATCCAGCGAGTGACAATACTGTCACGCAGACATTCGATCGGATCGGCTGATCGCTGCTGTTCGTCGGCCTTATTTTCTACGAGGGTGTCAAGCCGCTCCAAGAGGGCAGGCTCATTTCATTACGCCCTTTACCATCAATGACACCCTTGATGAGTGAGCGCTTCTGATCTAACAGGGTTAACATACGATGTTCGATTGAATTTTCTGTCACCAGATTGATGACTTGAACGGATCGCTTCTGATGTTTTCGCCAGGCGCGCGCAATTCGCTGTTCCAATTTGGCAGGATTCCAGGGTAGATCCAAATTGATCACGATATCCGCTACCTGAAGGTTCAGTCCGACTGATCCTGAGTCAGTGGAGAGAAATAGCCGACAGTCAGGATCGGTTTTAAAGCGATGGATTTCTGCACGCCGTTGCGGGAGTTTGACTTCACCTGTATGCCAGGCGTACCCAAGTCCTTTCTGCTTTGCGAAATCGCGAACCAGATTCAACATGCGCTGCCACTCAGAAAAGATAATAATCTTGTGTCCACCTTCAGCCATGATCTCTTGCAGTATTTTCTCGAGTTCTTTTATTTTTGGAGAAATCCGGCAGGTCTGATCGAGAATATAAGGTGAATCACAGAGCATGCGCATGCATGCAAGAAACTGCTGCAAGCGTTCCTGCTCCTCTTTTTTCAGTGGGCGCGTTTTGGCTATCGCGGCAATGCGTGCAACTTTTGTTTCGTATTCATCGTAACGTAACCTCTGTTCTTTGTGCATCGGTAGAAAATAGGTATTTATAGTCCGCCCGGGTAGTTGACCTTCCACCTCCTCTTTAAGCCGGCGCAGCATGATTGGCTGAAGTAGCTCGTGAAGCTGGCGCAAATTTTGATAACCGATTGCATGGCCTTTTTCATCTAGTTGGTAGAAAACCCTATTAAACCGGAACAGTGGACCGAAAACTTGTGGATCGAGGAATTGGATGATGGAATAGATTTCATCGATTCGGTTTTCTACGGGCGTCCCCGTAAGGACGAATGCATAAGGACTACGCAAACGTTTGAGTGAAGTCGCTGTCTGGGTCTGCCAGTTTTTGATGCGTTGAGCCTCGTCCAGAATGATGATATCAGGCTTAAGAACATCGTTGATCTCGTCTATATCCCGCCTAATTTGCTCGTAGTTCGCCAGGTAGAAGAAAGATTGGGATTCGTATTGCAGACATCTTTTTGCGCGAGAACCTTCGACAATGAGAGAGGGAAGATTAGTGAATTTGGCAATCTGCTCTTGCCACTCTCCCTTGAGGGAGGCTGGAGATATGACGAGTACCTTTTGAATGTTTGCTGTCCGACGTAATAGTTCACAAGCGGCAATCGCCTGGACAGTTTTGCCGAGCCCCATTTCATCTGCCAGCAATGCACGTCCTTTGAATGCCAGGTGAAGCATACCTTCTTGCTGATAGGTGTAGAGCGGGTGCTTGAGGAAGTCCAGGCTGGCATTTCCGGCTGCAACTTCTGTCTCGAAGTGCTGACGGTCGCGTATTTGTTGCTGGCGGCGATTTAGATTTTCAAGCCAGGGTGTCAGCTCCTCTGAAACCCTGATGGCGCGGCGGCTAGATGCGTGAGAGGCACTAATAGCGCGTCGCATTGCCGGAATCGTATCCAGTGGATTTCCAGCCAGGATATGTTCATCGGAGAAAAATGCAGCAATAAGAACTTTCGCTTTCGAGCCACGTCGGCTGGTTTCTGGCCAGAGTATCTGAACCTTCTGTTGCGCACGATTCAGGAATATCTC
>CAZAZB010000562.1:0-2527 GCA_964489485.1 uncultured Pseudomonadales bacterium
GTTATTGCACAAATTGCAGAAGGCAAGCATCCATTAGTTCTGACTGAGCGAAGAGTCCATGCAGAAAACATTAACCAAATTCTGCTTGAAAAAGAAATACGCTCCGTCATTCTCAGAGGAGCAATGCGGGCTAAAGAACGTAAAGCAGCCAATGAACAATTGGCAGATGCTCAGGTGATCGTTGCGACGGGCAAGTATGCTGGCGAAGGCTTCGATCTGCCTCGGCTCGACACACTCTTTCTTGCAATGCCCATCGCATGGAAGGGATCACTCGCACAATACGCAGGAAGGATACATCGTGATTCTGACGGCAAGGATGTCGTTACAATATTTGATTATGTTGACGCTTCACTCCCCATGCTAAAGCGCATGTTCAACAAGCGAGAAAAAGGTTACAAAGCCATGGGGTATCAACTGAACTTTGTCGAAACAGGCAATTAGGAATGGCCAAACAAAATAGTGATAACCACTGATGCAAAACCACAGCCAACTTTTCTATTCCCCATCAAACCTCACTCGCCGTATGGGAAGGCCAAAGGCCATCTAATCCACTCTATTGACCCATACAAATTTCTCGTTCGACAATTGCCTTTCACCATCCCATCGATATGCAGCCAATTTCCCACCAGATTTAGCAACGCTGTAATCCAGACAGGCAATGTTATTTGCAAGCAGATTCGGTTCGCCTTCCATCCAATAATGCCCCAGGAAAACCGGTAGAGCCTGACGAGAATACTCAATGAGATGATCGACGTTGAGCTTGTCTTCCGGTATCTGCGTAACGGCGGACGAAGGACCCATAAAGGCCTCTCTGTAGGTTGCTGCGGATGAATCCCACCAACGGATTCGAATGTGATTGCGTTCATTGCCATCTTTGTCTTTGAAGCTTTTATCTGGTGGTAGCGGAACCTCTTTACCTTTTAGCAAAGTCTCCACAGCGATATATTCCCAGGCATCTGGATCAGAACTTCTGTAGATCAGATCATTGATTAGCATATTGTCATTGTAGCTATCCCTGATCTTCGACATCCACTGCTCATCCCAGCAAGCATGCACCACACGGAGACCGTCAAGTTCCAACCACAAGGGGAAGGACTTAAACCATTCAATGAGATCCAGATAGTCAGCACTGTCAGGCTCATAGGCTTTGAGGAAAGCACAATGTTGTTTCTTGTTCTTCTTAGTATGTGGACGAAGAAAGCTACTACCATCACGTGTGGGCGTAGCATAGGCTATTGCGTTGAACTCATGGTTACCCATTACCGTTAGAGCAACACCTGCCTCTATCATTGGTCTAACAATCTGAATCACGCCACGTTGATCCGTGTTGCGGTCGATAAAATCACCCAGAAAGATCACTTTTCGAGCATCGTGGCGATAAACTCCATTGGTACAGCAATAACCTAGTTTCTGCTCAAGTAATTTGGCCAGCGTCTTAGCGCAGCCGTGAATATCTCCTATGATGTCGTACGCCACGCTAATACCGCCAATTCTCATGTCGCACCGGCAGTGCATTTAGCTCATCACGATGCAGCCGCCATTTTGGTAGAAACTGATCCATCAAGGATACAAAACGAGTATTGTGGGACGGTTCCATCAAATGCACCATCTCATGCACGACAATATATTCCAGACACTCTGGTGGTTTTTTCGCCAGTTCCAGGTTGATGCGAATGGTTCGAGATTCAGGCGTGCAACTCCCCCATCTCGTTTTCATTTTACGTACCGAGCATTGGGCAACAGAGACAGTCAACTTGTCCTGCCAATGGGGAATCAATTCCGCTATTTTTCCCTTTAGTTGCGACCGATACCACTCATCCAATACAGCGCGCTTCTTGGCTTCATCACAACCGGGTCGAACCACAAGCACAATCTTTGAGTGACCTAAAGATACCTGCGGGGTTTGCTCACGTTCTACCACCTCCAGTAGGTAACGATTACCATTAAAATAGTGGCTCTCCCGGTCAATACATTCTCTTGGCGTCTCACGTACCTGGGCACGTAATTTTGATTGCTGCTTTCTAATCCACCCCAGTTTTGAGATGACATAGACCCGAATCGTTTCCAGCGCCATTGCTTCAGGCGCTGACACCCTGACATGGCCGTTGGGTGGGTAAACACTCAGATGGACATTCTTGATATCTTTTTGAACCACATCCACGTCAATTTCATTGAGTCTGAGCTTCATCGTTCAGTATTCATTCTGTTGAACAATGATTGGGAAAATCCTCTCCAGTGCGGGTTCATCCCAGAGCACATCGTAAAGCGCCTTCTTGATAATTTGTTCTTTTGCATGATTACCCCGCCAATTATCGCCCCGCACAGCGAGAACTGCTTTATCTACCTGCAGCGCCAAATTCAGTGCCAATTCGCGTTCCTTGTCAGCATCCTCGGCAACCATATTTTCCGGCAGGGCACCGATCAGGTTATTGAATAATGCTCGCTTCGCCGGGCTATTTAATTGTTCAGGCGTATCATCCATCTGTCCTGCTGCGACCTGATTGGCCAGAGCAGCAATTTCCTTCAG
>CAZAZB010000563.1:0-2526 GCA_964489485.1 uncultured Pseudomonadales bacterium
GATCCCTGCAGATTCGGCAAATAGCTGAGCCATCGGGCCAGCTTGCTCTTCTGCACCGAGTAAGAATATACCGCTGGTGACAGTGACCAACAGGCTGATTATCAGTAGCAATACCATTGCTCCTCCAGCCGGATTGTGGCCAAGATAGTGTTTGGCACTAAAGCGAAAAGTGTCTTTTAGAAACCGGATGATAATCGCCGGGCTGTAAACGAAGTCAGAAAATCGTGCATATCGGGTGCCGAAAAAACCCCATATGATACGCACGCAAAGAAGTGTGAGGATGAGATAGCCTGCCCAGCTATGAACGGTTAGAAAATCTTCACCAGTGATGTATGCAATGGTAAAAGCGCTTACCAGCGCCCAGTGAAAGAAGCGGACAAGCGGATCCCAGACTTTGATTTGGTTTAATTCTGCCGTCATATTGTGACTCCCAGTGATAAACTGGTTTCACGATAGCAATCGAAACTGAAATGAAGCTGAAAATCACCCCAAGTTTAAAAGATTTGTTGAAACCTCTTTCACAGATCAAGGGGGGTTGTTGGTCTGTCGCTTGAAGTAGAATTTGGTGGCCTCCAATCCAAACTACGGCGGATCTACCGCTATCAGCGCGATCAAACGTTAATGCGATGACATGGTAGATGTAGAGCAAACGGTGGGCCCAGTACGCTGTGGAATCACTTGCGCAGTGGAAGATTACGAGGTGGTATCTCCCTCTATGTATATATTCCTCACTCCATCTCCAGATCATCCCGCACCGCGTCCAATCCTGCTATCGCACACTTTTCATCTGTCTTGCCAGAAGGTGCGCCGCTAACACCAATACCACCGAGAATACTGCCGGCAATGTTGATGGGAATTCCACCTGCACTAACCATCAAGCCATCCAGCTTTGCCACACCATAAGAACCGGTGAATCTCTTTTGTAGCTCGGATAATGGCGTGTTAAAGGCCATCGCTGTATGTGCTTTCTGTTTGCTGACTGGCAAGGTGATGTCCATCGCCAGCACATCGCGAAGAACAACCTGTGCATGTCCGCCCCTGTCCACAACTGTTACGGCAACTTGTACGCCTTCTTCTCTGCATTGTTTGATCGCTGCCTGGGCAATTCTTAAAGCGGTCTCTAGTTTCAATCGCTTAACGGGTACTGTAAGTGAGTCTTCGTCTGCGATGGCAGTTGCGGTAGAGAAAGAAAGGCAGCACATCATCGAAAGAATTGAATGTCGAAATTTGATTCTAAGCATGGCCACGTGTCTCATATCGAATAAGGATGAGGCTAGTATGGCTTCTTTGCGTCTCTGCGAATAGAGCCGGGCGGCAATAGGCGATATTTTGGAAAGTATCAAGAAGAGGTCCATTGATGCCTGTTTCTTGAACGAGCGGCTCGGGATGACAAAATTCTACCCTAGACGAAAAGACTTGTTGACTGATTCAATCGCCAGATGTCATCCCAGCGCTTCTGATAACTTTTTGTGGAAGTGTTGCAATGCCGGTTCGTTGCGCCCGAATATAAGCATATCTTCCCTGATAGAAAAATCTTTCTGGGTGTTTGTCGAGAGAGGGAAGTCCTCTTCCAGAACAGTTGCCATTAACAGATCCATATTTTTGGTCCAGTGGCGCGCGGCTGATTCTGTTGTCGTTGCCATCGGTGTATACAGTGATACATGCATGCGTGATTCATTCGGTGTCGCCCCGGGATAGACACGCCAGGTTTCCAGATGATCACCCTGCATGATAAATATTGTGTTGGGAAATAATACATAAACAATAGCCGAGTGCTCTATCAAGTCCCAGTCTTCTTCTGAAGTACCCTGCAACTTTACGATGCTCTTTCGGGGAGCAACCATGCGGAGGTGATTACCCTGTGGTGTAAACACACTCAGATTATTATACAAAATGGGCGCGATGGTCTTGCTGTGCAAAGTACTAAGGTGGTAATTTTCCAGGAAAGTATCAATCACTAACTTCCAGTTCATTGAGGGTTCGAGCACGCGCGTCTCGAAATGATGATACTTCTCAATATCATAGGAAGTCAGGTCCTCAACAAAGCCCGCGAGGAAATCTGAAGGATGAATGGCTTCACCTTTCGTTGGTTTCACAAAAACGAGGCCGCCATACTCTGAGACAGGCAATGGATGAAGCGCGTGTTCACTTTTATCCAGCTCTGCAAACCCTTCCGTAAAGGGGATTGAAATCAGTTCACCTGAATCAACTGCATAACGCCAGGAATGATAGGGGCATCGAAATTGTCGAAGCCCCGATCCACTGTCACAGGCTAGCCTGGCACCCCGGTGACGGCAAATATTAAGGTAGGCAGCGACATCGCCATCAGCCTTTCTAACAACGATAATAGGTATGCCGGAAAAATCATCACAATGATAATCGCCAGCATTGGGTATTTCACAGCTCAAACAAACCAGGAGTGGGTAGTGCCGAAAAAGTAGCGCCTCTTCACGCTCGCTGATTTCAGTGGACACATAATCGGACGTCGGCTGATGGTATATGCCATCGGCAAGGTCCGTCGTTTTG
>CAZAZB010000564.1:0-2522 GCA_964489485.1 uncultured Pseudomonadales bacterium
ATTGCGACAGAATAACAATAGACACAAAATAAAGTGCGAGGCCATAGATCGCAAAAACCACCTGTTCTTTTTTAGTCAAGCGATTAGCACCTAACATCACCATCGTCAGTCCGGTTAACAAGACTGCTGGTTTCAACTCAAACACAAAGTGCGTTGTAACGATGACCACGCTAACGGCCCACAACATTTGCGTAAGGGACATGTCCGGGTCTTCGAGTGTCAAATTCCACTCGAACAGGATGAGCAGAGCAATGAACAAAAAGCCTGCAGCTGACAAGGAAGCCAGGCCAAGAAACTGGACACTACTTAGATTCATGTATCCAATAGAGAGGACTGCCCAGCAGACAATAAGATGAATGAAGATTCCGGCGCCGAGCGTCGCCACGCGATAAATTCTGGATCGTTGTTGAGCGAGCGTGTCTTCCATAACCTACCCACGGCCTATGATGTAGCCGTATTCATCTGGTGAAGTCTGAATTGTAGCCCCCGCCAGAGGTCGAGTTGTGTCCAAATGTCCTTAGAAGGTAACCACTTTGTAAGTCATGACCTTCTCTGACCAGAATAAGCCAACAGCCATTCGCAAATCAACTATTCACTATGGGAAGTCCTAATACGTGCAACGGCGACCTGCCAGCCTTCATATAAAGTATTGCTGGCTTCCTGAGTCATCTCGGCTTCAAATCGCTTTTCGAGGCGCCACTGGCGTGACAAATCATCGAGTGAATCAAATATGCCAACCTGCAAGCCGGCCAGATACGCAGCGCCGAGCGCCGTTGTTTCTGTGACCTCCGGACGGTCAACGACAATTTGCAGAATGTCCGCCAGGCTTTGCGCTACCCAGTTATTGGCAATCATGCCGCCATCAATACGAATCAATTCAGGACTAATGCCGTCATTTTCCATGGCAGAAAGAAGATCCCTTGTTTGATAGCAAACTGACTGCAACGTTGCCGTGACAATATCCTCTATGCCTGTGTCCCGCGTGAGTCCAATAATGGCACCTCTGGCATTGGCATCCCAATAAGGTGCGCCGAGACCTGTGAAGGCAGGTACCAGATAGACACCGTGAGCATCGGGATTAGCAACCGCTATTGCCTCCGTATCCGCTGCTTCTTTGATCAGCTTCATGCCATCGCGTAACCATTGAACAGCGGCACCGGCAATAAAAATACTGCCTTCCAGACCATATGTGACCTTGCCATTCAATCGATAGCCGACAGTCGTCAGGAGCTTGTGATTCGATAGTAGTGGCTTCTCCCCAGTATTCATGATGACAAAACATCCCGTACCATAGGTACTTTTTGTCATCCCCTCACTGAAACAACACTGGCCGAATAGTGCTGCTTGTTGGTCACCTGCCATTCCAGCAATTGGGATGGCTGCGCCGAACAAAGCCTCGTCTGTCGTACCGAAATCAGCACTGCAATCTTCTACTGCCGGTAGCAGACTTTCGGGTATATCTAATCTTTTTAGAATCTCCGGATCCCATACCTGCTCATGAATGTTAAATAGCAGCGTTCGCGAGGCATTGGTTGCATCTGTTTTGTGGGACTTTCCATTGGTCAGCCGCCACAGAAGGAAGCAATCTACCGTGCCAAAGAGTAGTTCTCCTGCCTCGGCTCTTGTCCTTGCCCCTTCGACATTATCGAGCAACCAGCAGACTTTAGTGCCTGAAAAATAAGGGTCGAGCAGCAGGCCGGTTTTTTCTGTCACTGATTCTTCATATCCCTCGGCTTTCAGTGACTCACAAAAAACAGCCGTTCGCCGGTCTTGCCAGACGATCGCATTGTAGATGGGTTCACCCGTTTCCTTATCCCAGATGATTGTTGTTTCACGCTGATTGGTGATGCCGATTGCGGCGATTTCGTCAGCTGAAATACCTGAAGATTTAATCACCTCCTGAACGACTTCCACCGTCGTACTCCAAATTTCTTCCGGGTCGTGTTCGACCCAGCCATCTTCCGGGAATATCTGCGTGAACTCTTTCTGGGCAACACCAAGAATCTCACTGGCATTATTAAACATGATGGCTCGGGAACTGGTGGTGCCCTGATCTATCGCCAGAATATATGAAGTCATCGATGGTTCTCCGGTGGGTAATTGATGCTACGAATCTAACTTGAATTATGTCTTAATGAGAGAAGATTTCAATTCTACATGCAGGTCCCGCAAACTATGGCACTTGATTTATTTCCAAGGCTATTTCCGAACCCAGACAGGCTAAAAAAACACGATGGATATCTGGATATTGGTGGTAAAAATCTGATCCGGCTAATGAGTCCTTGTTCGACGCTTTTATCAAGTGCGATTGGCAGATTTCTGGAAGCACTCCCTGGTGACAACAAGCTGACGTATGGCGATGTTGTTTCGGAAAACCTTCTGCTTTTAATCGATCCCAAAAATGGTCCATCCACATCCGGTAGTTATGAGCTAAATTGCAACAATAGCGGCATCATCCTACGCGGCAAAGATGAAGCTGGACTCTTTTATGGTTTGATGACGCTGCAGCAAATACTTAAGCA
>CAZAZB010000565.1:0-2519 GCA_964489485.1 uncultured Pseudomonadales bacterium
GGCAATACGAAAATGTCACAGTGCGTCAGTTCAAGGCTACCAACAGACTCCTTAGCCTGACTCGAACCCAGTTCTATTTTTCGCGCTGGGCAAAGCAGGACCAGATAGATGTCTTCTGGTCGCCCCGGCATCACCTGCCGCTATTTCTCGGAAAATCTGTCAGGAAAATTGTGACCATCCATGACCTTGTCTGGCGGAAGTATCCAGAGACCATGATGTTAGCGAACCGCATGGTCGAACAACTTCTGGTGCCAACGAGTGTCAGGGTTGCAGACAAGATCCTATGTGTATCGACATCAACCGCCAACGACTTGCAACAGTGGCAGGCAGAATGCAGTAATACACTTGTTGTCACACCACTTGCTGCAGATGTACTGGCAGCGCCTGTAGCGCCCGAACTGAATTCACCTTACCTGCTTTTTGTCGGTACCCTTGAACCTCGTAAAAACCTGAAGCGAATCATTGCTGCATTCGCCCAGGCAGTGCCTGATATTGGCGATGTAAAACTGGTGATTGTCGGTGCACAAGGCTGGATGGATAGTCTTGCCGGGCAGATAAATTCGCTTGGTATTCAACATCGGGTTGTTCTTACAGGACACCTCGAAGATGCGAAACTGAATGGATATTACAAAAATGCGCTAGCGCTGATGCTGCCGTCGCTATATGAAGGGTTTGGTCTGCCTGCGTTGGAAGCCATGTCTCATGGTGTGCCGGTGATCGGTTCGAATGTCTCGTCATTGCCAGAGGTAGTGGGCGCGGGTGGACTACTGGTAAACCCGGAATCACCCGCTGAAATTGCTAATGCGATGAACCGGTTGGTAAACGATGATGCATTACGAACATCACTTGGTTTCTCTGCAAAAGTCCAGGCCGCGAAGTTCTCCTGGGAAAGAACAGCCCAACTCACTCTGGATGCTATCCTAGATCGATAGCATCATTGGAATCTGTCGCCAGAAGCACCATCGAGATAGGCAACCAGAAGACAATCCAAAGGTAGTTCACTTTCTCGATCAGGCTGTTGCCATCAAAGCTCAAGGCGACAATCGCAAAAACCAGCAATGAAATTGACAATATGACCACCGGATTAGGTTCAAGTTTATGTAATGCATAAAACGATGAAGCGATAATCCCGAGCAATATTGCCAGACCAACCAGCCCGCCATAATAAAATGTAGAAAAGAAGATGCTGTGGGCATGATCGAAGGTGAACCCATCGATCACCATTTTACTGCTCGTTGCGATGCCATTCCCTATTAGCAAGTTTGAAGAAAGAACACTGGCGATCACTTCTCGCCAGATTTCCGGTCGATAACTGGAGGCACGATGGACCATGCCTTCCCAGAAGCCGAGTTGCCAACTAAGCAATGCAGCCATGAGAGAACCACAACCCAACACGATCAGGATTAGCATGCGGTTACGATTGGATAGAGCACCTTGAAGGATGATAGAGAACGGAATAGCGAAGAGAAGACCAACGATTGCGCTGCGAGTACCCGTCAGGATGATGCCTGCCAGCAAGACAAGGGTACAAAAAACCCACAGGATGCGAGAACGACCGAGCGGCAGAAAGATCAAATTGATGCTAATGATGGCAGCAACAGAATAGGACAATCCAGCGATCACCGGGTTATGTAACCTACCCATGGAGAACAGTCGATTTTCTACAAGAGGTTGATAATCAGGCAGAAAAAAGTGCAGGAAAATAGAATAAGTGCAAGCGATAGCTGCCGACAATACTGTCATGATCAGGAACCATTTCAGAAACCCCGGAAACTGTGTACTCATGAATGCTGTGCCAAATATGAACACCATGGTCAGGTAAGCTTCACCAAAAAACTTTAACCGGGCGAGGGCTGACGAACCTTCTGACCAAAAAGTCGACATTGATAGATAAACAAACAGCAGTAGTGTTAGAAGCGCAATGACACGGTTTGTTGATGTAAGACTGGTTGGCCTAATCAGAATAAAAGGAATAAACGCCAATGCGGCTACATAGGTTGGAAGCGCATTAACCCTACCATTCACACCAAGGTAGAAACCCACCACCGTCGCAATAAGCATGAAAGCCAATATGAGATATGAAGCCTTGAAAAGCCTTTCCAGAAAGATATCAATTGCCTCGGCAGATAATGAACCTGCATTATTCTATAATGCTGCCTGAATTAGAAATCAGGTGACTAAATTGATTGTCATTCCCATCATCCTCTGTGGCGGCGCCGGTTCAAGGCTGTGGCCATTGTCCAGAGAACACTATCCGAAGCAACTGCTGTCGCTGGTGGATGACCATTCTCTTTTGCAAAACACAGCAACAAGAATCAGCGGTATTGCCGATGTCGCTGCGCCCATTCTTGTTTGTAACGAGAACCACCGATTCCTGATAGCAGAACAGATGCGGGAAATTAAGATATTCCCCAGCGCCATCATGCTCGAACCTGTCGGTCGCAATACTGCACCCGCGGGTGCCCTTGCTGCTTTGCAATCAGTACAACAGGACCCTGACGCCATCATTGATGTGCAGC
>CAZAZB010000566.1:0-2515 GCA_964489485.1 uncultured Pseudomonadales bacterium
ATCTGATCAGTAGTCTTGGTGGAAGACAGCATTTCATGGGCATGTATCGCGACATTGCCTGTTTTGCAGTGGAGGCTGAGCAGGTGCAAGATCACGAGTTTAGCGGATTAAGAGGGCTGTTCGGCAAGACCGATAATATGATGTTGGCACTTACCGGTAAAGCGCATCAGATATGTGAATGGTATCGAACCCATCAATTTTGTGGCCGTTGTGGGAAACCCACAAAGGAGCATGAAAATGATCGTGCCATGGTTTGTCAGAACTGCCGCATCTTCTCTTACCCTAGACTTTCCCCCTCCATTATTGTGTTAGTGCATAGAGATCGAGAAGTGCTTTTGGCACGAAATCACAGCTTTCCGGAAGGCATGTACAGTACGCTCGCTGGTTTTGTGGAACCGGGTGAGTCAATCGAAGAGACATTGGTACGGGAAGTGAAAGAAGAGGTTGGCGTCAATGTTGGTAACCTTGAGTATCTTGGCAGTCAGCCCTGGCCATTCCCAAATTCTTTGATGCTGGGGTTTCATGCGGAGTATGAATCAGGTGACATTACATTACAGGAAGAAGAGATCGCAGATGCACAGTGGTTTTCAATCGATGATCTACCGACAATTCCAGGCAATATCGCGATTTCTCGCTGGTTGATCAACGATTACCTTTCAAAAAACGGCTTTGAAATTTAACAACAGCCTTGAGCGGGTAAGCAGCCTTGAGCGGGTAAACAGCCTTGAGCGCGGTAGATAGCCCGGAGTTCTATCAATCAACCCTGGACCAGCTACGTCAGTCCTGAACCTCATAAATAAGCGTAGGGTCATTGCTTTTAAACAGGTAGAGAATGAGCTGGCTCAACACGATATTGCCATCTGCCCGATAGTCACCATTCATAAATCGCGCCATACCGTCGATGCGCCCATCGAGTAGCCCCCAACAGGTTGAATGATCTTTGATGTACAGCGTAATCGTCGGTGAATCCTCTATGCCGGAGGCGAAATTAAAATCACTATCGGTGACGGTCAAAGAGAAAGGCTCACCATCATCAAACAGAAACTGAAAAATAGTCAATTTCCGCTGTAGGAAACCCGGCTTAAAGTGAGCGACTAAAGCCTTATTTTTATCCTTTAACATCTGTTCGAGCATGGTCGTACGCCTACCCTTTTTTTAAGTGAGTTTGCTATTCTAACATCAGTTATTCAGATAACAGATTAGTCGAATGTGGTAGCATTGCGCTTCCGCGAAACCCTGGAGATAAAAGGTTGGAGTTTTTATTTGAGTACGGTCTTTTCCTTGCAAAGTCGATCACTGTACTGGTGTCGATTGTTGTTGTTATCGTCCTTGTTGTTGGATTGGGTCAAAAGAACAAGCAGGGTGAGAAGGGCCATATTGAGGTCAAGAATATTAATGATGCGGTCAACAATATTACCAGCAGCCTGAAGCAGATGGTGCTTGATCCTGAGGCGATCAAGATAGAGAACAAGTCTGAAAAGAAAAAGGCAAAAGAAGAACATAAGGCACGTAAAAAAGAAGCCCAGAAGGGGACACAATCAAGAAATCGCGTTTATGTCATAGAGTTTGAGGGTGATGTTCAGGCATCTGCGGTCACCGGGCTGCGTGAAGAGGTCACAGCAGTTCTATCGGTTGCCACAGAAAAAGACGAGGTGGTCGTTCGCCTGGAGAGTCCCGGTGGGATGGTCCACAGTTACGGACTGGCAGCATCGCAGTTGCAACGTATCGCTTCTCGAAAAATCCCATTGACCATTGCGGTAGATAAGGTCGCCGCCAGTGGCGGGTACATGATGGCCTGTATTGGAGACAAGATTCTGGCAGCACCATTTGCGCTATTGGGTTCCATTGGTGTTGTTGCCCAGATTCCCAACTTCCATCGTCTTCTGAAGAATAAAGATATTGACGTTGAGGTGTTAACAGCGGGGGAGTACAAACGAACCCTTACCATGTTTGGTGAAAACACCGATAAAGGACGAGAAAAATTCGTCGATGAACTTGAGGATGTACACACGCTATTCAAAGAGTTTGTATCAGAAAATCGCCCGATCGTTGAAATTGAACAGGTCGCCACGGGTGAAGCCTGGTATGGCAAACGAGCGTTGGAGCAAAAGTTGGTCGATGAGTTGATGACGAGCGATGAATACATTATAGACAAGTGTGCCGAGCATGATGTGTTTCAGGTGAAATATACGGAGCATGTGAATCGAGTCGATAAGCTATTGGAACGATTGACATACGCCTGGGGTCAGGTGAGCGGTGCAGACCTATTTCAGAAGAGTCAGGGGCCCTATCACTTTTAGAATAGCGCCCGATCTACGAATTGCCCGGTGATTACACACTAAAATTTGACTATCCAAAGAGAAATAATATGACAACTTTCAAAGCATTCCGGGTTGAAAAAGAAGACAAGCAGGTGACACATAGCATCGTTGAGCGATCGATTGACGATTTACCGGAAGGTGACCTGTTGATTAAGGTTCAGTATTCTTCAGTCAATTACAAAGACGCTATGTCT
>CAZAZB010000567.1:0-2513 GCA_964489485.1 uncultured Pseudomonadales bacterium
GGGTCGTACACCATGCATGGAAAGTACATTTTGACAATATACTGCATTCACTGAAATTGGGCTTCTACCAGAGCTGGGATCTAAACCCCGCACAGTTACCGATTCGTTATGCCGCTGTTTATTATTTCTTTCTTGAAGGGCTTGCCGATGCCAGCGCCCGGTTAACACGGTTTCTGGACCAGGCGGCACAGGCGTCAATGGTTGGTACTACGTTCGACGATGCGGCATCGGCCCAGGGACTACTCAATTTCTTTGCCAGTGGTCTGAGCTGCGGTGCGCTCAACGAAGACGAAATTACACAAACAGGCATAACGCTGGAAGAGCTACAGGGCCGTTCGTTTGTAAAGATTGTTGAGAACAGATCGGCATAAAATCCTGTAGATAAACCCAATGAATCAAAATGAGCCCAGACTAGATGAGTGATATTCACCCCTATCAACAATACGCAAAACTTCGCGCAGAGACACCGGTATCCAGAGAAGAAGATGGCCCATGGCAGGTTGCATGCTACCAGGACGTCCATCTGCTACTAAGAGATAATGAGACCTTCTCTTCCGACGTTGCAGTGCGCGCGCCCGAGGATGAGCGCGCCCCCGGTATGTTGTTTAGCGACCCACCCATTCATAATCGACTACGCAAACTGGTTAGCAGGGCTTTCAAACCTTCCCATATTGCCGCTCAGCGCGAATTGATTACAGCCAAATGCGAACAGCTTATTGCTGAAATGAAACAACAGCCGCAGGTAGATCTGGTCACATCTCTGGCAGCGCCATTGCCTGTCACTGTGATTGCACACATGTTGGGTGTCGCAGATGGCGATATGAACACTTTCAAGAAGTGGTCAGATGTAATTTTCAGTAATATTGCGGAGTTTCTGTTCGGCCAGCCAGATGAAACGGCGGTTCGATATGCAGAAGAAATGAATCAGTACTTTCTGGGGCAGATTCAGTTGTTGCGAGAAAAGCCTGTTAATCATCTTTTGGGCCGGCTTGTTGAAACAGAAACCGACGAGGGGAAATTGACAGATCAGGAGCTCTTAAGTTTCTGTTCTTTACTGCTTATCGCAGGCAATGAAACCACGACAGGGTTGATAACGGCCTCCGTCAGAATCTTTGATGAGCTGCCCGAAACACTCATGCAGCTAAAAGAGAACCCTGATTTGATTCCCTCCTTTATCGAGGAAGCGCTACGCTACCACTCTCCTTTTTCAGCGACGATTCGACGAGCCACACGCGATGTTGAAATGGCGGGTGCACAAATCAAAAAAGGTGATCTGGTGATGCCGCTGATGGCTTCAGCCAATCGGGATGAAACCGTGTTCGATCATCCAGAGAAATTTATAATTGACCGTGACCCAAACCCACACCTGGCGTTTGGATTCGGTATTCACTTCTGTCTGGGTGCTCATCTGGCTCGCCTTGAAGGTGAAATAGCGATAGCCTCACTGGTGAGAAACTTCGACACTATTTCACTCGTGAATAGCGATCAATCTGAAATGAGTGTGCTTGGCGGGCCTACAGAGTTGTTGGTTGATCTTGCCGCATCTGGCGAGAAGGTTCTAGAAGATTAGCCTTGCCAGACCTTTTTGAAGGCAAGTCCCGTTAGACCAAGAGCGTGGTACAAGTAGAAAAAAGATGTTTTGTAGTCTGGGTCTGACTCATCCTGCACGACAAAACACTTTGGCTCACCATTGCCTAGCAGAAAAGGGCTCAGCTCTCCTTTGAGTTTGTGTCGGTAAAAAGCGGGTTCGACCAGATAGATTCTTCGCAATGAATGGGCTTCATCCAGTGCATCCACGATATTTGTAATGTTCAGCAGCCAATAAGCCTCACCTTCGACTGTTATGGGTAGAAGTTCGCCAAAGGACAGATCAAATTGGGCACTCAGTATGTGTTTGGTTTCGTCGTCAAAACAGTATGTGCCAATTCCCCCACGTATAAAATTGGTCTTCTGTGCATAAGTGCGGAAATAGAATTCCTGTGGATTCCAACTTGCTCCCTGTCTGGTCGCTTCGAACATGATTGTTTCGATCGGAACACCTTCAGCGAGCGTAATCATCCCCACATCTGGCGCTAACCGAATCTCATAGACCGTTATCATTTCTTTTGGACTAGACGCTGGGATTTTCTGCTGGCTGGTCTCCTTCACCCTGGGTTTCATTAACCTGCGACTGGGGTCCAGATCCACAAGGTCGTAGTCCAAACCCATTCTGGACACAGGGATATCATCATCCCCCTCACATTCAAACAGCCCCCAACCTGCTTCTTCGGGTAAATCTTCTACGATGGTACTATCATCTAATAACAGGCAGATATCTTGTGCCATTTCGAAGCCGACAATTTTGGCGAATCTGGCGACTTCCGACTTTGTCATCCCAAGATCTAACATCTTTTTAACGAGAATCCCCTTGTCTTGCCATTGGCTCTGCGTACCGGGGCTTTCCACGAGCAGGTCAACCCAATCTACATCTTCCTCATCTGGAATGAATCTCCACATGGCTAACAAAAAAAGGT
>CAZAZB010000568.1:0-2511 GCA_964489485.1 uncultured Pseudomonadales bacterium
GAAATCGAAAAGCCTGCCACGTGATTCTTGCTCTATGGGTCACTGTTGCAGGATTTCGATCTGGCTGTGCATCCATCAATCCCAAGGAGAGATTGAATGAAAATTATCGTTACGTTGGCGCTGGTATTGTTAATCAGCTCCTGTCAGAAACCAGACTTTTTAGACACGACTGGCGCAGGTCACCGTTATGCTGACATGCGCGGCAAATGGATGGTCGTGAACTACTGGGCAACCTGGTGTGCACCCTGCATCAAGGAAATTCCGGAGCTCAACAAACTGGCACATGAAAATAAAGACAGGCTTGTGGTACTCGGCGTTAACTTTGATCAGCCGGAAGGTGAAGAAATGTTGAAACAGGTTGCCAGGATGAAGATAGAGTTTCCTGTCTACGCGATTAATCCTGCGTCTGTTCTTGGCATCCAAACCCCTGAAGTGCTGCCGACGACATTTGTCTTCGATCCAGAAGGAAATCTTCACGCAACGCTGGTTGGTCCGCAAACTGAAGAAACCCTGCTAGAGGCCCTCGACTAACAGCGGCTTCTGATCTTCAGAAGGTAGTTTCAGTCAGACATTCCCTGGTCGTCGAGTTCCGCCTGGATAATCCCGCTTATCCGGTTCGCAATGCCATCCATGGGAAGATCTTCAGATCCACCTGTCCGACGATTTGCATATTCGACCACGCCATTGTTTAGCCCCCGTTCGCCAACAACAAGGCGATGGGGTATACCCATTAACTCCGCGTCAGCAAACTTCGCACCGGGCCGAACACCATCCCGGTCGTCAAAGAGGACTTCAACGCCCATACCGGTTAAATCGGCATAGAGTGCTTCAGCAAAGCGAGCCACTTCTTCTGACTTATGTGCATTGATCGGAATAACCATGACCTGAAAGGGCGCTATTGCCGTCGGCCAGATAATCCCTTTGTCATCGTGGTTCTGTTCGATGGCGGCCCCGACGAGGCGCGAAACACCCACTCCATAGCAGCCCATATGCATGACCACGGACTTACCATTTTCGTCGAGCACCGTGGCATTCATGGGCTCGGAATATTTGGTTCCGAGTTGAAAAATCTGTGACACCTCAATCCCCTTCTTCAGCAGAAGAGTGCCCTTGCCGTCAGGGCTTGGGTCCCCCTCTACGACATTACGCAAGTCGACAATGTTCGTTGCCTCTGCGTCTCTCTCCCAATTAACGCTGGTAAGATGAAAATCGTCTTTGTTGGCACCGCAGACGAAATTTGCCAGAGCTGCCGCTGCGCGATCGACGAAGATTGGGAGTGGCAGATCTACCGGTCCAATAGAGCCAGGTTCGCAGTGTATGGCTGCCTTGATGTCAGCATTCTCTGCCATGGTGAGAGGTGATGCGATGCCCTTTATCTTTTCTGCCTTCAATGTATTCAACTGGTGATCGCCGCGGAGGATGAGCGCAACCAGGGGTTGATCCTCACCCACAACGATTAATGTTTTCACAGAAGCAGAGGCTGGCGTGTTCAGAAAAGTAGATACCTGATCAATCGTTCGTTGGCCGGGTGTGGACACCTCGGCTATTTCTCCCTGTTCTGAAGTATCTTTTTCCGGGGCGACTGCCTCCGCCATCTCGATATTCGCGGCATAGTCACTTTCCGTACTAAATGCGATGAGGTCTTCTCCGGAATCTGCCAGTACCTGAAATTCAACCGATGCACTACCACCAATTGCGCCGGTGTCGGCAAGAACTGGTCTGTAGTCGAGGCTCATTCGGTCTAGCATGGTGCTATAGGTTTTATGCATCTGGTCATAGGTTTCCTGCAAACTTTCCTGACTGCTATGAAAGGAGTAGGCATCTTTCATCAGAAATTCACGGGCACGCAAAACGCCAAAACGAGGTCGGGTTTCATCCCTGAACTTAGTTTGAATCTGATAATAGTTCACGGGTAGCTGCTTATGGCTTTTCAATTCATTTCGGGCAATGCTGGTGATGATTTCCTCGTGAGTGGGTCCCAGACAAAACTCTCGATTGTGTCGATCCGTAAATTTCAACAACAGCCCTTCATCGTACTGGTTCCAACGACCGGACTCCTGCCATAGCTCCGCGGGCTGCACGACGGGCATCATCATTTCCTGTGCGCCGGACTTATCCATTTCCTCACGAACGATAGCTTCTATTTTGTGCAGCACTCGTAATCCCAGAGGTAGCCAGCTATAGATGCCGGATGCCAGTTTGCGAATTAGCCCGGCGCGGATCATTAACTGATGGCTGATGATCTCTGCATCTGCGGGAGTCTCTTTGAGTGTGGCGATGGTGTATCTTGATGCTCTCATTTTACGTTCTGCTGTGTTCGGTTGGCTTGATTGCTGGTCGCAATACTAGTGGCTTCTGTCGGGTGAATACACATAAATCCCCTAACTCAATGCCCGTATTGGGGGTATCACCCATAAAAAAGGCCGCAAAGTGCGGCCTTTTTATCGAGACGGTTAGAATTAAACGAATTCTTTAAGTCTCTTCAATGGCAGCACTTTTATTTTTGTGCTT
>CAZAZB010000569.1:0-2487 GCA_964489485.1 uncultured Pseudomonadales bacterium
GAGATGGTGAGGAATCTGATGAACGGGCAATGTTCTGGTCTTGTATTCCAATTCCGATACTATAGTATCAAAGGGTCCATTCTTGTAGGAAATGGATGGGATTGTGCGATAGACGATTACCGCAAAGTCTCTCAAAAGCAGCATAAGAATTTGTTACGAGGGCCATCAAAGATGCAGATGAAGAAGTTGCTCGGCGCCTGTCTTTCTCTAATCCTTTTAGTTTTATCTTCGATGTCGAATGCCGACATTGTTCCTGGGAACTATGAACTGATCAGTAAGAAGCGGGTTAGCCGCACTGATTATTTGTTTGAATACAAACTCAATGTGACTAATACAGGTAGTGATGTTATCGGCGTATCTGCGACTGTCAGCAGTTCGTCTTCCTTTACCAGTATTAACGAAGGCAGTTTGTCTTTCCCGGATATTGCGGCGGGTGCCAGTGCCATCAGTACTGATACCTATACTATCCGCCACAATCGTCGAAAACCATTCGATCCTAATGCAATTACATTCGATTTCATCTTCGAAGAAGTTTCTTCCGGTCCAGATCCTGACGATTTGGACCTCGATGGTTTTACGCCAGCCCAGGGAGATTGTGATGATAACAATCCAGATATCAATCCGGGTGCAGCGAGTATTCCTAATAATGGGATAGATGAAAACTGTAATGGCGAAGACCCTGTTGTCGCACCAGATTTTTCGGTGAGGATCTTGTCACCAGCATCATTGACAACTGTCGGCGTTTCGCCGGTAACGATATCCGGTTCCCTGACTAATGGTGATGGCAGTACGGTGCTCACAGTAAATGGAATAACCGTTTCCACCAATGCACAAGGAGCCTTTGCCGCAGATGTAGAATTGCAGGAAGGACAAAATACGATTGTCGCCCGTGCCGTGAAAGCCAATCAGCCAGTAACTGATTCCATCTCAATTTCACTAGACACTACCCCACCCTATGTGACGATTAATTCTCATTTAGATGGTCAACAGGTATTTACCGATACGGTTACTGTGACAGGTCTGATCAATGACATCGTACGCGGTACGATTGAGGCGAATCAGGCTGCAGTCACTGTCAACGGAGTCGCTGCCAACATCTCTAACCGTAGTTATGCAGCGATCAATGTGCCTCTAATCGAAGGTGAAAATACCATTGTCGCAAATGGCACTGACCAGGCGGGCAATATTGGATCTACATCGATCAAATTGGTCTATACAGTTCCCCAAGGTCGGCAGATAGAACTGGTCAGTGGCCAGGCTCAGACCGCGAAGATTTTTACAGAATTACCTCAACCACTGATTGTAAAAGTGATTAACGATGATTTGAATCCGGTGACAGATGTTGCCGTTATCTTCCGGGTTGTGCAGGGGTCTGGATCCGTCGGTGCAGATACCAGCACTGAAGGTCGTGCTATATCTGTTGTGACCGATGCGCAGGGCAGGGCGCAAACCTCGTTCCGACTGGGTAATCGTGTTGGCGTTGCGAATCATAAAGTTCAGGTGAAAGTGGTCGGCTACGATGATGATGTTGTTTTTGTTGCAGATGCTACGGGTAATCTGGGTAATAAAATCAGTGTCAATTTTGGTAATAATCAGCGCGGTGCTGTTGGACAGGTTCTTCCCGAAGCATTCGTTGTTTCTGTCACAGATAGTGGTGCTAACGTTGTTCAGGGTGCGAGAGTTAAATTTGAAGTAACAAAGGGTCTTGGCAAATTGACCGGTGTTGGCTCAACTGAGTTTAACAATGTGTTCGAGGCGATCACAGACAGTGATGGCCGGGCGACGGCAGAATATCAACTCGGGCATCTGGAAGGGCTAGATGCACAACGAGTTTTAGCTACCCTGTTGGATGTGGAAGCAGACGCAGATGGAAATCTACCTGTCGTGACGGCGGGTTTCTCAGCGACGGCGTTTGTCCCCGCAGATCCTGGACTGACATCGATCACGGGTCTTGTACTCAACAATCAGGATAACCCAATTCCGGGTGTTACATTGAGATTGGATGGCTCAGTGCGAGAAGCTGTAACAGCGGTTGACGGCACGTTCAAAATCCCCGAAGCACCCATTGGACCAGTTCATTTGATCGCAGATGGATCCACGGCGACGGTGGAAGGTGAGTTCCCGTCACTTTCATATAATCTGGTGACTATTGCGGGTGTGGAAAATCCTCTGCCTGCTCCTATCTATATGGTGAAGCTCGATACGGAAAATGCTGTTCTTGCGGGTCCTGAAGATGTTGTCCTGACACTCGATGACTACCCTGGATTCAAGCTGGAAATAGCGAAAGGCTCTGTCACTTTCCCGGATGGTGAGACGCAGGGGCTAATTTCGGTGACGCCGGTTAATGCATCAAAAATCCCGATGGCACCGCCAAATGGCATGCAACCCCAATTTATTGTCACCATTCAACCGACGGGAACCCGGTTTGATCCTCCGGCGCGACTTTCTTTGCCAAATGTCGATGGCCATCCACCGGGTGCAGAGGTC
>CAZAZB010000570.1:0-2482 GCA_964489485.1 uncultured Pseudomonadales bacterium
GGCTGATGGAGGCGGCCGCGGTGGAGACAAAGGGTAACAGTAGTACTGGTAACAGGCTGACGAGTGCATTCTTTTTTTCCAGGACATCTTTGAAGTCGATTTCAACAGCCTTTAGAAGGTGAATCAAAGCCCAGGTTGATCCTCTTGCCTGATAGAAGACGTCATCGAGTTCAGTCCAGGGGGTTTTCAATGTCGTGTTTCCCGGTGTAGCGGTCGATTGACGGGCCGCCGTGTCACCTGCCAGCGATATATTGAGTTGCTCTTTGCCAACGCTCGCGCTCAAGCGCTGGGAAAGGCTACCAAGTCGGGTCTCCACTTCATTCAACCAGGCTCTCAGGTTGTCAGCGCGTGCGTAAAATTGGGCAGACTGTTGATTAGAATCACCGAGTCGTTGTAAATAGTCTTTTAAAGCTTTGATGCCTTTTCGATATTCAGATTCCGTTTCGGGCAGGACCCAGGAGTCTTTGTCGAAGTAGAATTGGTTTTCTGCCATGACCAGTCCCTTGTCTTCCGTTGACTGTGACTGTGATCGGCTCATGTTATTTCGCAGGGTTCTCGCCATGTCCCTGATCTGTACAAGGACGCCCATTTCCCAGTTAGGAACATTGTCCATCCAGACACCAGGAGGCAACATATCGTTGGTCAGGTAGCCGCCACGTTTGTTAATCAGGACATCTGCAAGGCGAATCATTGTTGCAACCGTTGCGCTGCCGGTGACCTGCTGCACTTGTAACTCATTAACCTGATCTGTTGTATTGTCGTAGACATCGAACATATCTGGCTCGTTATCCCAGATGAAACCGGTGATCCCGATAAGAGCGAGTAACCCTGCTGTTGCAGCGGCTAGCGTCTTGCCCATAGCACCGGTGGTGGCAGAGGTTTCGATTGTGTCAGAAATCTTGTCTTTTAGGTTGTCCAGCGTGGTCACATTTGAGCCCGGGTAGAGTTTGCAAGGGGTATGTTAACCCGCTTTGCCACGATAGAAAAATCAGGGTGGAGGATGATATAAAAAAATACCTGAATGCATGGAATTGTCACTAATACTTGACTGCTACAGGTAAACAACTGGATTCATTATTTGTCATAGTAAAGATGCACATTTACCTTGCTCGCCAGTTCGAATCGCGCGCGAACCCGTTCTTGCGACACCCGGTTGATTTGTTGATAAATCCACCTGCCCATTGAATCAGAAGGCGCTTCAATCACAATGTATGCTTGTTTTTTGGTGATGATTTTTGCAATAACCCGAAGCTGCGTGACGGTTGAATCTTTTTTTGACAGGATATCCCGTTGTTGGAACGAATAGACCTTATGACCACCGCTTAAGTATCGCTGAATCTTGTTAGCCACAGAGGGAATGTTAGGGTGGTTTTCATCCACAGATCTGGCTCTGTTCAGGTAGTCCTGAGCACCCCTAATCTGACCGGAGTCTGCCTTCTGGATGGCCCAGGCAAGATAAGTCTCCACAATTTCTGCTATCCCCTGCTCGGCTGCTAGATTTTGTGGGTCGATAGAGAGCACCTGAAGGAATCGGTAATAGGCGTTATCATCTAGAGGTGTCGTGAGCTGGTCTTTCTTCAGCGCAAGTTCAGCCTTGACCAGTAAAATATCAATTCGGGGATCGGCAATAACCTTGCTGACTGTCGTTTTTTTGGCTGGATCGGTGGTCACCGTTGGCATGGTGGTTTGGCAGCCTGCGAGCAGCAACAGAAGCATGACGGCGTAATTGTTGGTTTCTTTCGCTTGTCGTGGAACTTTATTGTATTTTGCGATCGAAAAGGTTGGTTTCCTGATGAGTGATTGTTTCATATAGCGAACAGTGCTTGAATCTTGCCTCTTGGGTTGGAATATAGCACTTTCTGAAGAAGAGCAAGCGAGACGATGGTCCATGGTGGTATCGGATGCCTTAAGATATAGGCAGAGTCAGCCGGATATAGAGAGTGTGTATCCTAATAGGGCCGTAATAGAGAAGGAGCGCGAAAACAAGAGGCTCAATAGTAAGGTGCACTGATTCAGCAGGAACGAGTTAACCGCAGGTGTAAGCGGACATGTATTTATTGAAATACGGGTATAGATCAACATGAGTATTAAGAAATGAGATATTTGTCTCAGTTTTGCGTGATTAGCCTGTTGGCCATGACTATCGCAAATAGTGCGATGGCCGACGCTCTTCTAACGCCGGGTGTTAATTTCGCCAGTGGTGTCGCCAAAAAGCAGCTTGGACCAGTGGAGTTTTTACCCGTAGACGAGGCTTTTGTCCTGACCGTCATTCGAGAAGGAGAAGAAGTGCAACTGCATTGGCAAGTTAAGCCAGGCTACTATCTTTATAAGGACAGGCTGGGTTTTTCGGGACAGCTTACGGACGACAATCCATTGCTTCCCGGTGGGATAGAGAAGTTTGATGAAATCTTTGGTGATGTGGAGGTGTATTATTCTGAACTCGTTGTTGGTGTGCCTATTTTGAAGGAGATGGGAGAAGCTG
>CAZAZB010000571.1:0-2474 GCA_964489485.1 uncultured Pseudomonadales bacterium
CTTTAAGATAAAAGCGATTCCAGCCGATGTGACCCTGGTGGACTCAACACTGCTTGCGGGTGAGCTTAAGAGTGAACAGGTAGAGCCTTCATCGGAGGTGGTGAAACTGGTCGGTGCCGTTAAGCAGCATGCTGAGGTTGCCCGATGCATTCAATTACCCGCCTATGAAGCTGTTCGGGATGACAAAATCCTCTATGCCCATGCCTCAAGAATTCTCCATCGTGAAACCAATCCCCACAATGCGCTGGCATTGGTGCAGGCTCATGGCGACCGATATGTCTGGTTGAACCCGCCACCCAAACCCCTGTCCACTGAAGAAATGGACCGTGTGTTTGCCTTGCCCTATCAGCGTATTCCGCATCCTTCCTATGGCGGTGCTAAAATACCCGCCTACGAGATGATCAAGTTCTCCGTTAATATCATGCGCGGCTGTTTTGGCGGATGTACCTTTTGTTCCATCACAGAACATGAAGGCAGGATCATTCAGAGTCGTTCGGAACAATCTATTCTTGATGAGATAGAAAACATCCGTGACAAGACACCGGGATTTACCGGGATCATTTCTGACCTCGGCGGCCCAACGGCGAATATGTGGCGCCTTGCCTGCAAGGACCCGGAAATCGAGGCAAGCTGCAAACGACCCTCCTGTGTTTATCCAGGGATATGCAAGAACTTGAACACCGACCAGACCCCTTTGATTTCACTCTATCGCAAGGCGCGAAGCCTTGATGGTGTTAAGAAGGTCCTGATTGCATCGGGTGTGCGCTACGATCTGGCCGTCGAAACACCGGAGTATGTGGAAGAGTTGGTGAAAGAGCATGTGGGGGGGTATTTAAAAATTGCGCCGGAGCATACTGAAGGTGGACCACTCTCGAAAATGATGAAACCCGGCATCGGGACCTATGATCGATTCAAGGAGATGTTCGAAAAGTATTCCAAAGAAGCCGGTAAAGAGCAGTACCTGATCCCTTATTTTATCGCCGGTCACCCGGGCACAACGGACGCCGATATGTTGAACCTCGCTCTCTGGTTAAAACGAAATGGTTTCAAGGCAGACCAGGTTCAGAACTTTTATCCTTCTCCCATGGCGACTGCCACAACGATGTATCATTCTGAGAAGAACCCGTTGAAGAGAATCGGTAGAAACTCTGAAGTCGTAGATATTGCCAAAGGTGCCAGGCAACGGCGATTGCACAAGGCGTTCCTACGCTACCATGATCCTGACAACTGGCCAATGTTGCGCGAGACACTCAGGAAGATGGGGCGCAATGATCTGATTGGAAATGGCAAAATACATCTTATCCCGAGAACACAGTTTGGACCCAGAGCCAAACCGCTGAATAAGATGTCCAGACCGATCAGAACTCAACATACGGGGTTGCCGCGAAATCCCCGGCGCCGTCCATTGTAATAGCGAATCTGGATAGCGAATCTGGATAGCGAATCTGGACACCCAGCATACCGTCATCTGCCCACACATCTACGGATAGCGAATCTGGACACCCAGCATACCGTCATCTGCCCACACATCTACAGGTTAATCACCATCATGTTATTCCGACATCACTGATTGGCTAACCCGGCCGTTCACATTAACCTTAACGAATGGGCTATCCAAGATCACATCTCGTCGACCCGGACGGCGGTCTCTATCAAGTTTGTTCTCGCTGCGTCAGAAGGGCATTTCTCTGTGGCGTGGATAGCCAGACCGGTTTCAACTTCGACCACCGTAAACAATGGATTGAAGATCGCCTGATCGAACTGTCCAGCATCTTTGCAATCGATATCTACAGTTATGCCATCATGTCGAACCACTACCACATTGTGCTTGAGGTCAGACCCCATGAAGTTGATCGATGGTCTGATCAACAGGTTGCCGCTAAGTGGTTGGCACTGACGCCCAGGAAAAAAGATAACGCTATTGCCATACAGGCAAGACTCACGATGATGCTCTCGGATCCTGCACGGCTCGATGTTCTCAGGGAACGCCTTGGATCACTCTCATACTTTATGCAGTACTTGAATGAGCCATTGTCTCGCATGGCAAACAAGGAAGATGGCTGCAAGGGACGTTTCTGGGAGAGCCGATTTAAATCGCAACGCGTATTGGACGAGCACTCGGTGCTTGCTTCTATGGTGTACGCAGATCTTAATCCAGTACGTGCAGGGATCACGGATAATCCACAAGAGGCTGAAAACACATCCCTCGCCAGGCGGATCAAGGAACAGACTGACCCCGATGCAAAAATGAAAGTCATCAACAAGGATAGACCCTTGCCCTTTGACTATTCACTCTCAAACTACATTCAATTGGTCGAGTGGACGCTAGAGATACAACAATCTATCAGGCCATCAAGGTCCCGAATCACCGGATTACCTCCGCCTGACATCTGGCTACGGCAGTTCATGCCTAAACCCGGGCGATGGCAACGCGCCATGGGTTCGGCTCAATCGCTCAAGGACTATGCATCGGA
>CAZAZB010000572.1:0-2469 GCA_964489485.1 uncultured Pseudomonadales bacterium
GTGGGCTTCTGGTTCCCGTTATCATTCTTTGTCTCGAAGCCTTTGGCTGGCGTACGACCGCTTTTGTATCGGGCGTTATCGTGATCCTTGCAGGCATACCCATGGTTCAGGTTGTTCGGCACCGGCCCATGGAAATTGACGAACAGCCGGATGGCATCAAGCTGCCAGCTCCCATTGACGGCGAGGCTATGCACTTTTCGTCTACCCAGCAGGATTTTACAGCAAGAGAGGCGATGCGAACCTCCTCGTTCTGGCTTATCTCCACCGGCCATGCCTGTGCACTTTTAGTGGTTTCGGCGGTTATTGTGCATCTGGTGCCTCATCTTACACAGGGGCTCGGTTACAGTTTGACCCAGGCGGGTCTGGTGGTTGCTCTGATGACCGCTTTCCAGCTGATCGGGCAAATTGGCGGGGGCTACCTCGGTGACAGAATTAATAAGAGATATCTTTGTATCGGCTGCATGTCGGCGCACTCGGTTGGCCTGTTACTGCTTGCCTATGCAACGACTACGTCCATGGTTCTTGCCTTTGCGGTACTACACGGGCTCGGCTGGGGTATTCGTGGACCCTTAATGGTTGCTCTTCGTGCTGACTATTTCGGTCCCTCATCCTTTGGTACGATCATGGGGTTTTCATCGCTCATTGTCATGTTGGGTATGTCGAGTGGACCATTGTTTGCCGGATATATGGCGGACATTTACGGAAACTACGAGCTTGGTTTTGCCTGGCTTGCGGCAGGTGCCTTTATGGGGTCATTTTGCTTTCTTGCTGCAACGAGACCTATCCATCCCAAACAGGTTAGCTGAGTTTATTACTCACAAGGTGCAGAGGAAATGATGTCTGACAATACGAAAGGCCACGAAAATGTTCTCTACGAAGAAGTTGATGGTATCGCGATCATTGCCATCAACAGACCCGAAAAGAAAAATACGCTAACCGAAAGCGTCATAGCAGGCGTTGCCGATGGTATTGATCGCGCCACCCGATCAAAAGAGGTCTCTGCCATTGTGCTTCGTGGTGTCGGGGATACTTTTACGGCTGGGTATGATCTGACCCAAAAAACAGAATCCTTTGATAATCCCTATGGTGCTCCCGACATTGAAGTCCGGGAGGGTGCCTGGGACCCCGTTCGGGATTACCGGTTTATGGGTAACAATGTCCGGCGTTTTATGAGTATCTGGGAATGTCCAAAACCTGTGCTGGGTGAAATTAAAGGCTGGGCGATTGGCGGTGCGACGGATCTGGTGCTTTGTTGTGATCTTTTATACATGGCCAGTGACGCACATATTGGTTATGCCCCGAGTCGTATTTATGGCACGCCAACGACCATGATGTGGGTGTATCGATTAGGCCTGGAACATGCAAAACAATTTCTGCTCACGGGTCGTGCAATTGATGCGCAAACAGCACACCGGATTGGGCTGGTTTCGCAAGTCGTTGACCCGTCCGAGTTAGCGGAGACCATTGAGGCCGAAGCAAAGAGATTTGTTCATATTCCGGCCAATCAACTGGCGCTGAACAAATTGCTAATCAATCAGGCATTCGAAAATATGGGGCTTAGAACAACGCAGATGCTCGGTACATTTTTTGATGGCATGACCCGACACACTGAAGAGGCCTATCAATGGGCTGAATCTTTTAAGGAGAAAGGATTTCGCCAGGTTATTCGGGAACGTGACGAACCCTGGCAGGACTATGGTGAGAAACCGGATGAGGACAGCTAGTTTGACTGCCGAGTCGGAGCGAATACGCCTTAAATTCGCGAGACTTTCTTGCGGAGCGCTAACGCTGTCCTGGCGGAAAGAGCGGTTCGGCGTCCGAACTTAATCAGACGTTCCTTAGAAGAAAATTGATAAGAAACATAAGGGCAGGTTCGCAGCCAGATTTTAGATACGCTAGGATGAACAGGGTCGAGACTAACGTGTTTGCCATATAGGCAGCTCGATGGTATGGTTTGTCCATACTAGCGATATGGCTATTTCTAATGAAGACGACTCTAAACCTTGATGACCAGGTGATGAACAATGCCAAGGCGCGTGCAGCGCGAGATGGCATTACGTTCACGGCACTGGTAGAAGATGCAATCCGGGCGAAACTTCTCCAGGATTCCGAAAAAGTGTTATATCGATTTGAACCAAATGTTGTGGTGGGTCGCAAACCTCCCAATGTTGATATTTCAGAACGCGATGCACTTTATGAAGTCATCGATAATTCATGATCGCGGTCGATACGAATGTACTCGTCTATGCACACCGGGGTGAAACCGAGTTCCATGATGCGGCGCTCGAGCAGCTAACGCTATTATGTGAAGGGAATAATCCATGGGCATTACCTATACCTTGCCTTAGTGAGTTCTTTCGCGTGACAACTCATCCCCGCGTTTTTAATCCACCTTCAAAGCTGAAGAACGCCGTTGAATTTGTTGATTCCTTAAGAAAGGCACCCAGCTGTAGAATCTTAAGGCCTGGC
>CAZAZB010000573.1:0-2460 GCA_964489485.1 uncultured Pseudomonadales bacterium
CAAATAGTTAACCTTACATGCCCACTTTCTCCAATCAACACGCACTTCCGATCTCAACAAATCGTGAAATAGCGCAACTACCGCACCGATTGCAAACTTTAGCTGGAAACGAAAAGCAACATAGACCAACACAACCGCCAGCGCCATCAGCAAACCTAGACCACCCTGATTGGTGAGTTCTTCGCCAACGGCCGGGCCTACAAATTCGGCACGTCGCAGCGTCACTTCGCTGGTTGATCTTTCCCTGAGAGATTGAAGTACACGATCGCCTAGCCGGGCATTCTCCCGGTCGGTTAACCCTTTCTGGGGCGGAACACGAACCAATACGTCCTGGTCTGAACCAAAGTATTGTACGACATGGCCTTCAAAACCGGCTTCATCCAGTTCAACCCGAATCGCCTCCGGGCTAACAGATTCTTCATAGTAGACTTCAACGAGCGTACCGCCAGTGAAATCCAGCCCCCACTCTACCTGGTTAACCGCTAGAGATGCGATTGATGCCAGAACGACCAGCAGTGAGATACCAGCGGCTATCTTGCGATAGCCCATAAAATCTATATTTAGTTCCTTCGATGCCATTAGATCATCAACTCTTTAACTTTCCGGCCGCCATACATCAGGTTCACAATCGCCCTGGTCCCCATGATCGCGGTAAACATGGAAGTAATAATGCCAATAGACAGGGTGACAGCAAACCCCTTAATTGGACCAGTACCGATACTATATAAGATAAGTGCCACTAGCAGTGTCGTCAGGTTCGCATCAAGGATTGTTACAAAAGCACGTTCAAACCCGGCATTAATAGCTGCCTGGGGTGACATTCGATTCTTCAGTTCTTCCCGTATCCTGGAAAAGATCAATACATTGGCATCCACCGCCATACCAACCGTGAGAACGATTCCCGCGATACCCGGCAGCGTCAATGTCGCGGATACGCTGGACATGACAGCAACCAGCAGGACGAGGTTGGCAGACAACGCAATGTTCGCGGCAAGACCAAAAGCCTTGTAGTAGACCAACATAAACAGCAGCACCAGACCCAAACCGACCACCACTGATATCGCGCCCAGTTCAATATTGTCTTTACCCAGACTCGCGCCTACAGTTCTCTCTTCGACAATAAACATATCCGCGGCGAGCGCGCCTGCACGGAGTAACAATGCGAGCTCTCTTGCTTCCCCTGCCTGCAACCCGGTTATGCGGAAGGAAACACCCAGTGCAGCCTGCACCGTTGCAAGGCTAATGACGCGTTTCTCGATATAGGGAACGGTCACCTTGACCTCTTCGCCATCAACCATTTCATATCGATCGCGGGTTTTTGTCTCAATAAAGATGACCGCCATGCGACGACCGATGTTATTGCGCGTGGCGCGGTGCATCAGTTCGCCGCCCTCGCTATCGAGCTTGATATTGACCTGTGGCAGGCCTGAATTCGGATCGAAGCCCACCTGCGCATCAATGACCCTGTCGCCGCGAAGGATAATGCTTTTCTCTATGCGCGCGGTGCGCCCTTCATAGTCGTAATTAATCGTTGTTGATCGCGCCGCATCAGGTACGGCTTCCAGACGAAATTCCAATGTTGCGACCTTACCAAGAATCTTTTTCGCTGCTGCCGTGTCCTGAACACCGGGTAGGTCCACGACGATTCTGCTTCGGCCTAATCGTTGCACCAGGGGTTCCGATACGCCGAGTTCGTTCACCCGGTTACGGATGGTCTGCAGGTTCTGGTGAACGGCGAAATCCTCCATTTCCTTGATCGCTTGTTCCGTCATGGTGAGCGTCACAAAATATTCATCATCTTCGCCGGTCGTAATCTGGAACTGCCCGAATTGTGATTCAATTTTGGCGCGCGCGCGATCTCGTAATTCTTCTGTTGCAAAAGACGCTATCAGCACACCACGGGAAGGCGTTTCAAAACCTGTGTATCGAATTCTGTCTGATCTATCCCGCAGGGTACGTTTAATCTCCTGCTCTAGCTCTTCGATACGATCGCCTACTGTTTTTTCGGTATCGACTTCCATCAAGAAGTGAACACCACCGCGCAGATCAAGACCATATTTCATCGGTTCAGCACCAATGTCCGATAGCCATTCTGGCGTCGTGGGCGCAGCATTGAGTGCCACTATATAGTCGCCCTTCACATCGTGCAGGGTCCGTTGAATGAGCGTTCTGGCTTTTAGCTGCGAATCATCAGTCGGAAAGCGTATCAGCGCACTGCCGCCATTCAGCTCTGCCTGAAAATAGGGAAGGCCAGCTTCATCTAACGATTCTGTTATGCTCGCCAGCGCATTGGCTGAGACTTCTAACGCACTGTCTTCATTCGAAATCTGAACAGCGAAATCAGGCGGATAGATATTAGGCAGGGCATAGATAAAGCCCAACAAAACGACACCTAGTACCAGCAGGTTCTTCCAGAGAGGATATTTATTAATCAAAGCGTCGGCACCACAATATTAATTG
>CAZAZB010000574.1:0-2458 GCA_964489485.1 uncultured Pseudomonadales bacterium
ATTTTATTGTCAACAATTGCATTTATGTTATTTGTTTTAGCCTGTAAAAGAGCATACCAGCAATCCAATAAAGGGTGGACAAAAAGCGGGTACCGTGGGCCAACCCCTGACAGGGGTAAGCTGCAAAATTGTTGATGACGATGGCATATCACTGGCAACAAATGAAACAGGAAACCTGTTAGTCAAAGGCAGCAACGTTTTTCAGGGCTACTGGCAAATGCCTGATAAGACAATGACGGAGTTTACAAACGATGGATTCTTCAAAACCGGTGACCTGGCGACTTGCGATGAAGATGGCTATATCTCTATCGTCGGTAGAAACAAGGACATGATTATTACCGGAGGTCTTAATGTCTATCCGAAGGAAATCGAAGAACAAATCGATCGACTGAAGGAGGTTGAAGAGTCTGCCGTCATTGGCATCGCTCACGAGGACTTTGGAGAAGCGGTTGTCGCTGTCATCGTATTGAAGCCTGCAGTATTGCTCGATTCACAAGCTGTCATAAAATACATGAAAGGCCAGCTGGCCAATTTCAAAGTTCCCAAGCAGGTTCATTTCGTTGAGAGTCTTCCTCGCAATACAATGGGTAAGGTACAGAAAAACATCCTGAGAGAAACATTCACTCAAGAAACTTGAGCCCGCGAGACTGGCTGTCTTCAGACCTTTAATACGCAGACGCTGTGATCGAGTTTTCGGCGTGTCCTCTTGTGCGGGACCTGATTGAAACGGATTTGTTCAATCCCGGTGTACCCGTGTTAACATGCGCGCAATATTTCCCGCTGCCACTTTGCCGGATCTACTCAATGTCCACAGACATCAGTTTTCCCGACGTTTGCAAGATTGGCGTCCTGGTATCCCACAGAGGCTCAAATCTCCAGGCCATTATTGATGCCTGCGAGTCCGGCAAAATCAACGCTAAACCTACCGTTGTCATCAGCAACAACAGTCAGTCTGGCGGATTAGAACGAGCAGGTCAGGCTGGCATTCCCACACGGCACTTGTCATCGAAAACACATCCTGCGCCTGACGCACTCGACAGGGCAATCACCACGGCACTCGAACAACATCAAGTTAATCTGGTTGTAACAGCAGGTTACATGAAAAAGCTTGGGCCAATCACCTTGCAGGCTTTCCGCGGTAAGATCATTAATATTCATCCTTCACTCTTGCCAAAACACGGCGGAAAATCCATGTATGGCCTAAAAGTACACCAGGCTGTTTTAGATGCACAGGAAAGAGAAACAGGTATCACGGTACATCACGTTGACGGCGACTACGACACCGGACAAATCATCTCGCAGACAACATTACCCGTTTTTACTTCTGACACAGCTGAGTCGTTAGCAGCCAGGGTGATTATCAAAGAACACGAAATACTCATCGACACATTGAAAGGGATTACCGGATAAGCATGCAATCAACCAATGAACTATCAAATCGAGTGCGAGATGCTCGCGCGCCCATCGCTCTGATGACATGTGAGTCCGGGCGACATCTCGCAGAATCTGTCGCGGGCTATATGGGCCAGGAACTGATACCGACGATTGAAACCTGGTTTGCCTGTGGCGAAGGTAAAATAGAAATCCATGCAAATGTTCGGGGACACGACCTCTACATTTTTCAATCTCCTGTCGGTAAACAGGATCATCTGTCTGTCTACGATAGATTCATTATGTTGCTCCATGCAGTGGAGGCTGCCGCGCTTTCCGATGCCCAGTACATCACGGTGATCATCCCCTACTATCCGGGCGCACGACAGGACAAGCGCAAGGGAAGAACCCGTGAGGGAATCAGTGCCGGACTGTTCGCAAGAATGCTGCAAGTCGCTGGAGCTGATCGCGTTGTCACTGTGGAGATCCACAATGATGCCATTGCAGGTATGTTCAATCCGACCATGGCGCATCTGGAGAATGTTTTTCTGACGCAGCGCTACGTCCGATGGCTAAAATCCAAAGGGTTAATTGGCGAGGTCGTTGTATCGCCGGATGTCGGTTATCTGGAACGGGCACGCGCCTATGCAGAAGGCCTGGAAGCTGACCTCGCCGCCCTATCCAAAGAGCGTGACTACTCACAACCGAATCAGGTTATCCGATCAACACTCATTGGCGATGTAAAGGATCGCGATATTCTGTTGGTTGATGACATTATTGATACTGCAGGTTCTGTTGTCGCGGCAATTGAAGAACTCAAGTTTCGCGGCGCCAACAACATCATCGTTGCATGTGTACACCCTGTCTTATCGGGTCCCGCCTGGGAGAGACTAACCGGGGTGAAAGAAAGATCCATCGAAGAAGGCTGGAACTTCCGGATGGTGGGGACAAACTCCGTCGTCCATGAAGATGCCCCGGACTGGTATCACTCCTATCGAATTGAGAAACTTCTTGCAGCAATTCTTGAGAAGATTAACTCTCGCGGCAGCGTCACTGGTGTTCAGGATCAACCAGATCAGGCTGATCG
>CAZAZB010000575.1:0-2458 GCA_964489485.1 uncultured Pseudomonadales bacterium
ATAAGATGGCCTTACCGTGCAAATTTCGAGCTGCCCGGCCGATGGTTTGAATCAAGGAACGATCGGAACGAAGGAAACCTTCCTTGTCTGCATCCAGTATTGCGACCAGAGAAACTTCCGGCATATCTAACCCTTCACGTAACAGGTTGATGCCAACCAGAACATCGAATACGCCCATTCTCAGGTCGCGGATAATTTCCATTCGCTCCACGGTGTCGATATCCGAATGGAGATACCTGATGCGCACATCGTGATCATCGAGGTACTCTGTTAAATCTTCTGCCATTCGTTTGGTGAGCGTTGTGATCAGCACACGCTCTTTTTTAGCGACACGTAAACGAATTTCAGACAGCACATCATCCACCTGATTTTGCGCGGGTCTAACTTCGAGCTCAGGATCAATCAGGCCGGTTGGCCTTACAACTTGATCAACGATCTGGCCTGCTTTCTCTTTCTCATATTTACCGGGTGTCGCTGATACGAATATCATTTGCGGTGCCAGCTTCTCCCACTCTTCAAACCTTAGGGGTCTGTTGTCCAGCGCAGATGGCAATCTGAATCCAAACTCGACCAGTGTTTCTTTTCTGGAACGGTCTCCCTTGTACATGGCACCCAGTTGCGGGACGCCCACATGAGATTCATCGATCACCAACAGCGCGTCATCGGGTAAGTAGTCGTATAGTGTCGGAGGTGCTTCACCGGAGGCTCTGCCCGACAGATATCTCGAATAGTTTTCGATGCCACTGCAATAGCCGAGTTCTTTGATCATCTCCAGATCAAATCGGGTTCTTTGCTCCAGACGCTGTGCTTCGACGAGCTTATTGTTGTCCTTCAGGAATTTCAGGCGCTGATTCAGTTCATCTTTGATATCCCCCAATGCATTCTCGATGGTTTCCCTGGGCGTAACATAGTGTGACTTGGGAAAGATCGTTGCGCGGGGGACTCGCCGCAGGACTTCACCCGTTAATGGATCAAAGATTGATAGCTCTTCAATCTCATCATCAAATAACTCGATCCTGATGGCGTCTTTATCTGATTCAGCCGGGAAGATATCAATGACGTCACCCCGCACACGATAGGTCGCTCTTCGGAGTTCAGTTTCATTACGCGTGTATTGTAATTCAGCGAGGCGCCGTAGAATTTGTCGTTGATCGACCAGGTCACCACGGTCCAAATGCATCACCATTTTTAGATAAGCACCTGGATCTCCCAGACCATATATGGATGATACAGATGCAACCACAATGGCGTCTGATCTTTCCAGCAAAGCTTTGGTTGCCGAAAGACGCATCTGTTCAATATGTTCATTGATCGCCGCATCTTTTTCGATATAGGTATCTGAAGATGGCACATAGGCTTCTGGCTGGTAGTAGTCGTAATAGGAGACGAAGTATTCGACCGAGTTGTTTGGAAAGAATTCTTTGAATTCACCGTACAACTGGCCTGCCAGCGTTTTGTTCGGCGCCATCACCAATGTAGGTCGCTGAATCTTCTCGATCACATTGGCAATGGTGTAGGTCTTACCCGAACCGGTGACGCCGAGTAGCGTCTGGGCGGCAAGACCAGATTCGATGCCTTCCACCAGTTTCGCAATTGCCCGGGGTTGATCGCCCGCTGGCTTATAGTCCGAGACGACCTTGAATAGTGTGGATTCCATCGTTTGAATAATAACCGTTTGGTGATGCTTTATCTGCAAGGCAAGGTCTTTCTCCTGCCAGAATGGTGTCAGGAGAGACGATGAAAAAAGAGTCTGCAAGATATATTGACGGGAATGCCAAGTGTCTTTACAATTCGCACCCTTCTGACGTTCCCCGATAGCTCAGTTGGTAGAGCAAATGACTGTTAATCATTGGGTCCCTGGTTCGAGCCCAGGTCGGGGAGCCATTATTTCTTCAGATCCGAAATTGTTAATATCAGGTCGACTGGGCGTCCCCCCAGTTTCGAGCCCAGGTCGGGGAGCCATTACAACCCTCTCTCAACGTATAGCGCCATAAGCTCGATCCTCAAAACAGGGAATTCATCTGGAAATCCCCCAACCCTAACGAACTTTAACTATGAAGGTAAGCCAGACTAAGCTCCCGGGTGTTGTTATCATCGAACCCGATGTATTCGGAGATGAGCGGGGTTTCTTTCTTGAAAGCTATCATATTGACAAGTACAAGACTGAAGCAGGAATTCACGAAGTATTTGTGCAGGACAATCATTCCCGATCCTCAAAAAATGTTTTGAGGGGCCTACACTTCCAGAAGACTAACCCGCAAGGAAAGCTTGTTCGAGTAGCCGCGGGTGAGGTATTTGATGTGGCGGTCGACATCGATCCGACGTCTGGTACTTTCAAGAAATGGGTTGGCATTACCCTGTCTGGTTCAAATCACTTACAATTCTATGTACCGCCAGGTTACGCCCACGGGTTTGTTGTGTTATCGGATACTGCTGATTTTCTGTATAAGTGTACGGC
>CAZAZB010000576.1:0-2457 GCA_964489485.1 uncultured Pseudomonadales bacterium
GGCAACGAGGATCAACAGAATGGCACTGACCACCCGTCGAGTGCTAAACAGGGAGCTTACTTGTGTTTTCTTAGCACCAGTATTAGGCAGACTTCCATTCCCCATTGTAGAATCTAGTGCCAGGTTTCCTGGTGGAAAATGGGAGCGGTAGCCTCTCCGTGGCACTGTCTCTATAAAAACGGAACGATCATCCGGCGTAAGAATCTGGCGAAGTTTTGAGATACTGCGATTAATCGCATCATCGCCAACCAACCGCTGATCCCAAACCTTGTCAATGAGTTCTTCACGACTGATGACTCGATCTTGATTCTCAAGAAAGTAGCTGAGGACCTTTGCAATCTGAGGCTCTAATCGTTGTCCTGGTGCGATTGGTGTCGATGATGAGGAATCAAGTAATTGCAACTCTCCACTTTCTGCATCGAAATGCCAGCTCCCAAATGTATGAGATTCAGCCATGTGAGACGGGCGTGCTTTTCCGGGACAGATCCGCGGTAAATTGTAGGTTGTGGATTAGGGATTTCAATGTGGCTGGTAAATTGCAACTAAATGGATTGTGGTGATACTAGCATCAAGATTGGGTGAGATTAAGGTGGAATAGGATGGAAACTGATCCAATTAGTGGAAGTCCGTACAAAAAGTGACTAGATTCACTTTGTTAACATATTGATATTAAAGAATATATTACGATTTTATCATTGGTCATGAATCCATCAGCAATTAATCAGCGTTTCTTCCTGTAAAAACCGGCTGGAGCAGGAAAATCATTTTTCATCAGGATGTTTGTTGCTGTTGGTTATCACTGATTGGAGCGTGGTTTGCACCTGTAGATTGCACCCACCGGACTTATCCCCCATCTCCAGCAACCAACCAACGGCTTCACTCCAACCTGGTGACGAGACTACTTTTTATTCTTTGGAGAAATATATGAATACCGATGATTTGGACAATGATCAACTTGAAGATGATGATCTTGAAAATGTCGCTGGCGGCATACACGGGCCAGGTGCGTCCAGCGGAGCACGTTCAAGGAGAGCGCCAGTCAGTATTAAAACGATGGATGGTAGTCAAACTGTCGATGGTGGCAAATCGCTCTTCGGTGGTGATCCAGGAAGCTTTGCCAAAGCCACGCCTGGGAAATCTACCTCCAGTTTAGGATGGATGGGCGGTTCTACTCGCCCGAATAGAGCTACTAGGCCTGCGAAGCGGAACAGAAATATCTAGCCCGTTCTTATTATTTGATGAGGCACATCCACCAAAGATCCAGGTGGATGTGTTTCGTCTGCCTGTTAGAAAATTCTCTGTCTAACGCAATATGGAAATCACTCAAGTCATGACCCCGTCAACCTAATGACCTCATCAAATCACTTATTTCGAAAAACTGCCCTGGAACGCCTGTCGTCACCAGAACAATTAGATCGATTGGTTGTTATTACCGATCCACTTGGTTGGCTATTGCTTACGACCCTGGGACTGTTGCTGTCTTTCCTGCTTGCCTGGGGAGTTTGGGGGAGCATCCCATACAGTGTTCTTGGTCAGGGTATGTTGATCAGTGAAGGTGGGCGGATATACAACGCCATGGCGCCTGCGAGCGGTACCGTGAGCAAAATCAATGTCAGCCTGAACCAGGCTGTCTCGAAAGGAGACCTGTTGATCCTCCTGGATCAACCGGCGCTTGAAGAGTCTACAGCCAATGCCAGGGCTTATCTCGCCGATAAAGAGAAAGAGCGACTACGGATGGTTGGGAATCATCAAACGGAACTGAAGCTCAAGCTAGCCAATTTTAGTAAACAAAAACAGACACAGCAAGAAATCATCAAGAATGCTCTGGAGCGAAAACGCTATCTTGAGGACATACTGCATAAGCGAGAAGAGATGCTCCGTACTGGACTACTATCCAAACAGACGGTCGAAGATTCTCGCCAACAATACAATCAGGTTGTCCGGGAGATTTCCGTATCGAATAACCGAATTCTGGAACTAGATGCCAGAGAATTGGATATTCGCAGTCGCCAGTTAACTGAAATGACATCTCTGGACCAGGAGATTGCAATAGCGACGCGGTCTGCCGATGAACTGGCATCAGAGTTTAAGCGGGCTGTCGAAGTAGTAGCACCTGCATCGGGCACCGTCTCGGAAATACGAGTGACTGAAGAAGCTATCGTTCAACCAGGTGCTGCATTGATAAGTGTGGCCAGTGCTGGTAGTGATCTACAAGTCATTCTTTATGTCGCGACCAGTGATGGCAAGAAAGTCAAAGCTGGTATGAAGGTTAAGGTAGCACCTCTCAGTGTGAAAAAAGAAGAATTTGGTACACTGGTAGGTGTGGTACAACAGGTTTCTGAATTCCCTGTAACCAGAGAGGGTATGCAGTCCGTGCTACAGAACTCGGCGCTGGTTCAACGATTTGAAATGCACGGTGCCCCCTATGCGGCAAGAGTCAATCTCATCAAGTCTGTG
>CAZAZB010000577.1:0-2453 GCA_964489485.1 uncultured Pseudomonadales bacterium
GGGGGGGGGGGGGGGGGTGGGGTGTTTGCGTGAATTTCGGGCCCAGTCGGGTCTCTGTCATTGCTAGGGGCAGCAACGTTAAGCAAGTTAAGCTATCATCACCAGCCCCAAACGGGGGTGGAAATATTTCCAGGCATTAACCACTAACATACGATGATGAAGTTTTTTAAAATCGAAAAGGAAACCCTGGGTGAGTTGCTCGCCATTGCTTACCCGATGGTTGTCTCACAAGGTGCTTTTGCGGTGATGATCTTTACTGATCGTTACTTTATGTCTCTCATCAGCCCCACTCACATGGCTGCATCGTTAGGTGGCGGCGTGGCGTCATTCTTCTGTATGTCACTATTCATTGGCATTCTCTCCTATGCAAATGCTCTGGTTGCGCAATACTTTGGCGCAAAGGAGTTGGAAAAGTGTTCGCGTGTTGTCACCCAGGGTCTGATCCTGTGTGTGGGCTTTGTCCCATCATTGTTGATTATCGGTTATTTCGTCGGTTCATTGTTTTCCATAATGGGCCATGCAGCAGATTTAGAAATACTTGAACGAAAGTATTTCTATATTCTGATTTTTGGTTCAGGTATTGGTCTGATCAAAACCTGTTTTGCTTCCTACTTTGCAGGGATAGCTAAAACCCAGGCGGTGATGATTGCCGATACCCTGGGAGTCGCGATGAACATCCCGTTAACCTACGCCATGATCTTTGGTGTCTGGCAATTTCCTGAGCTTGGTATCGAAGGTGCTGCTTATGCCACGATTGCCAGTTCACTATTCAGCCTGTGCATTTTTTTGGCATTCTATTTTCAACCTTTGCACCGCAAGCGATTTCTTGTTGACCAATCGTTTGTGTTGGATCGGAGGATTCTTGATCGTTACCTCCGGTTAGGCGTGCCTTCTGGTGTTGAGATGTTTCTCAATGTAGCCGCTTTTAATCTGTTTTTACTGATGTATCAGTCTTATGGCGTCATTGAAGCCGCGTCGGCTGCCATTGTTTTCAATTGGGATATTGTTTCTTTTGTTCCCATGATCGGGCTCAACGTCGCTATTATTAGCATGGTTGGAAGGTTCGTGGGAGAGAATAACCTGGACCGGATGAGAGAGGTCATGTCGTCCGGTTTTCTAATTGGACTGGGATATTCAAGTATTCTGGCGATAGTGTTCGTTGTTTTTCGAGAACCATTGGTTGCCATTTTTGTTGCTCCTGGCCCGCACACAGATGGCATTATGAGTTTGTCCATGTTCATGATGGTTGGCCTTGCAACCTATGTCATGGCTGACGCAACGTTGCTGGTTGTGGGTGGCATATTAAGAGGTGCAGGTGACACGCGGTGGCTAATGTGGGTATCGGTATTGTTGCACTGGTTTATGCTTGTTGTTCAGTACTTCATTATCAAGGTTTTTGAGCTTGGTCCGCAGACAGCGTGGGTTGTGTTTGTTGTCATGATTCTGGTGACGGCCGCTTGCTATATGCTTCGCCTGCGTAGTAAAAAATGGCGTACGCCAGAAGCTTTAGCCAGGGTGATGGCTGAATAGCCCGCTGAATGCTCCTTGTGATCAAGCTCCTAGGCCCATAAAATTTCTGACGCTCTTTGCAACTGCTTCTACGTAGGCGGGTTCTAAATGGATGTGATGGGTGCCAGGCATATACTCTACTTTAAGATTAGGGTGATGGGTCCTGGCATTGTCAATCTCACCCTGATACCACTTGTCTCCCTGTTCGGCCACTATCAGTAGCGCAGGGCTGGTGCTGTCGTTTAATAGCAAATCAATCTGATCCCTCGTGTGCCTCAGAGGGGTAGGGTAACGAATCCGCGGATCAGTTCGCCATGTGATGCCGCCTTCGACAGAAATATGACCACGTTCAACCAGAACGCGCGCAGCTTCCATGGACTGATCCGTCGCTTCAGTGACGCGGGTTGCCATGGCTTCAACGCTATCAAATATTCGTGCGCGGTGATGAGGCTTCAGGATCTTCTCTATGGCAAGCCGGCTTTGCTCTATGCGATCTTCTGGCGTACTGCCACCTGTGGCCAGAAAACCATCGAAGTGAATCGCACTTCTGATTCTATCGGGAAACATGGCAGCTAACTCACTGGCTATTGAGGCTCCCATTGAATGTCCCATCACATGAAACTGATGCCAGTTGAGTTCATTGGCAATAGCAAGCACATCCTGCATATCGTAAAGCGGGTGATAATGGACGCCACCAGCGCGATGGTCAGATCGACCATGCCCGGCAAAATCGATAGCGACAAGGTTCAGTTCCGGCAATAGGGGCGCAAGATGATCAAAGGTGCTGGCATTATCAAGCCAGCCGTGCAGACCGATAGTAGGTTCACCCTCTGGGTTACCCCATTGCTTCGCATGCAGATGCAATCCCAGCACATTGAACTCAATATCTTCTCCGTGGCGCAATGTTGGCATGTTTTCCTATTTCGTCCTGGCGAATGAAGGGC
>CAZAZB010000578.1:0-2446 GCA_964489485.1 uncultured Pseudomonadales bacterium
CTCCGATTTCAAAACAGGATCTGAAACAATCTTCATCCAGATCCCGCAGTTTTCTTGCTTTATCTTTCATTTTACTGGTCTTGATCCCCATTAGTATCGCTTCATATTTCTGGATGGAAGTGGCATCCGATCGATACGTTTCGGGTGCCAGTTTTGCTGTACGTAATATGGAGCAAGGGGGACGGTCCAATTTTCTTGGCAGCTTGGGCAGTGCCGGTTCGGGGTCAACAGCTTCGGACTCACATATCATTATATCTTATCTTAAGAGTCGCGCTATGGTTGATAAAATTGAGATGACTATGCCCTTCTCGCAGATATTTTCAAACGAAAAAATTGATCCTCTATATCGCATGCCAAAAGACTGGAGCATAGAGAAGCGAGTAGAATATTGGCAAAACAGGTTAAAGACATCTTACGATTCAAATTCCGGCATTCTTACCTTTGACGTTGAAGCTTTCAATAGCAAGGATGCGTTGAAGCTTTCACAAATAGTTTTAAAGCAGGCCAAAGAGATTGTGAACCAATTGTCTATGTCCGCGCGTCACCAAGCTGTTTCGAGTGCCGAAGCCCAGGTCGCACGAAGTGAAGACCGGCTTCGGGATGTCAGAGCATCTATGCGCCGGTTTCGCGACAGATACGGGGATGTGGATCCCATGGCTACGGCTGCGGCCCAACGCAAGATTGACACAAGTATCGAAGCTGAAATTGTCGATGGCAGAGCCCGCATTTCGGTACTGGCCAGCAAGGTCAATAAAAACTCCCGACCCCTTACTATGCTCATCCGGCGTGTAGCGTCTCTTGAACAGCAGTTGTTAAAGCGCAAGAACGAGACAGATATTCACAAAGGAACATTGGCCGAGCGTCTCGAAAAATACGAGAAAATAGGCGTCGAAGAGCAGTTTGCTCAAAAAGCCTATACGACAGCTATGAGTTCACTTGAAAAAGCCCGCATACAGGCAGATGCCCAACAAAAATATCTCGCAGTGTTTCTCACGCCGACAGTTTCGGAAGTTGCCACACGCCCTTCGCGTCTCATTAATATTTTGCTGACAGCTATTACTGTATTCGCGCTTTGGGGTATTGGGACGCTGATTGTGTATTCCATACGAGATCATATAGCATGAATACCGTTACACAAAATAAAACCCTAGGATGCTTAGGCCTTCAGGCAAGAGTTATAGCTACCCTGATTTTACGCGAAACACGCACCAGTTTTGGTCAATCTACGCTTGGTTATCTCTGGGCCATCATAACCCCTGCAGCAAGTGTTGCTTTGCTGTTCTTTATTTACACCCTGATTGGCAGCAAAGCCCCTTATGGAGAGAGTCTTACCCTGTTTTTTGCCACTGGTATTCTGACAATTGAGTTTTTCAATAAACTTTCACAAACACTGATGACAGGCTTTATAACAAATAAAGAAATTTTGATATTTCCCATGGTTAAGGAAATAGATATTTTGTTTGCCCGCCTAATATTGATATCCGCAACCTATCTGGTGATTATGCTGTTTTTTTATGTAAGCCTAATAGGTCTTGGGCTGGCACCGTTTCCGGCACACCCCGAGAAGCTTCTGGAGGCTTTCCTGGCGATTATAGCACTCGGACTTGGCTTTGGGGTGTTTAATGCTGTTATTGTATCTCTCTGGCGGGGCTGGGCGCAAATCGCAAGTATTCTAACCCGACCTCTCTTTTTTATTTCCGGAGTGTTTTATGTTCCAGATCGATTACCTGAAAAGGTTTTGGATTTGGTGCAATGGAACCCGGTATTGCATCTTGTTGAATGGATGCGCGAAGGATTTTATCCGCATTATGACTCGGCTGTTTTCAATCCAGAATATCCGCTATTCCTAGCCATGATCCTGATACTTGCAGGGTTGGCTGGCGAGAGATTTTTTCGCTAATCAAGGGTTTAAGCCATGTTCAATTTTAAAAACGTATCAAAATCATATGAAATCAATGGTGTACACAAACATATCCTGAAAGATGTCAGTTTTTGTCTCCCCGACGGGAAAAACATTGCAATCATGGGTAATAATGGTGTCGGCAAATCTACTTTGATGCGCCTTATGGCTGGGGTTGAACAACCGGATCACGGTAGTGTGTCTTGTAGTAAGAGAGTATCTTGGCCGATAGGTTTTACAGGTGGGTTCAGCGGTTCAATGACAGGGACCGAAAACGTCCGGTTTGTGGCCCGTCTCTACGGTCAGGATCTAGAAGCAGTCAACGCTTATGTGGAAGAATTTTCCGGTTTGGGGGCCTCCATGCATTTGCCGCTCAATACTTATTCAAGTGGAATGAGAGCGCGATTGGCCTTTGGACTTAGTATGGCGATCAACTTCGACTGTTATTTGGTTGACGAGATTACTGCGGTCGGAGACGCGGAATTCAGGGCGCGCTCAAAGGCAGTTTTTGAGAAGAAACTTGCCCATGCATCTGTGATTATGATT
>CAZAZB010000579.1:0-2418 GCA_964489485.1 uncultured Pseudomonadales bacterium
ATCCCTCCCGGGCACCGGCCGGGATAAAGCCGGTCATTCGTTTTAAATCGCCGGAGAGCGGAACAACCATTATAGAAGATCAGGTCCAGGGCCGTGTCAGCTTTAACAACACAGAACTTGATGACCTGATTATTCTGCGCTCCGATGGCAACCCCACTTATATGCTCTCGGTTGTGGTTGATGATCACGACATGGGCGTCACCCATGTTATCCGCGGTGATGATCATCTAACCAATGCCGCACGACAATCGCAGATTTTTGAAGCGCTTGGGTGGCCGGTGCCGGTCTTTGCCCATATCCCCCTTATTCATGGGCCTGATGGCGCCAAACTGTCAAAACGCCACGGTGCTCTGGGAGTGGATGCTTACCGTGACATGGGGTATTTGCCCCAGGCCATGCGCAACTACCTTGTACGTCTGGGCTGGAGCCATGGGGATGATGAAATCATGTCCCTGGAAAACATGATTGAGTGGTTTGGGCTTGATGCCATCGGGCGCTCGGCTGCACGGTTTGATTTTGACAAGCTGGAAAGCATCAACGGACACTATATGCGCCAGACAGACGACAAAGAACTGGCAACGGCAATGTTTGAGCTGCTGGCCAATAATACAGAAATGAGCGACCTGAATGCCAGGGTAACTGATGAAAAAGTTCAAAAAATAGTATCGATAATGCCGGAACTGAAAGAACGGGCAAAAACACTGGTGGAACTGGTTGTCGGCGTCGAGTTCATTTTGAATGACCGGCCTCTAAAGTTGAATGAAAAAGCTGCTAAAGTATTGAACGTGGAGGCCAAAACACATCTCAAACAGCTGTCAATTCAACTTTCGCTTGTGGAAAACTGGAATTTAGAGGAAATCGAAACCAAAATACGAGAATTCTGTACGCAAACAGACATAAAACTTGGTAGTATAGCGCAGCCGCTCAGAGCGGCACTTACCGGCACAACAATCTCGCCGGGAATATTCGATGTTTTAGCAGTTTTGGGCCGCGATGAAACGCTTGGCCGTATAGCTGACAGCATCGATGCAGCCAGTTAAAATACAAGCAGACTGCATCATCTGATTCGAAAATATCCTGGTGATGTGTTCTATCTACATTCTCGTTTGCTAGAGCGTGCGTCGCGCGTTAGTGAAGCTTATGTTGAAGCTTTCACCAAGGGTGAAGTGAAGGGCAAAACAGGTTCTTTGACGGCTTTGCCAATCATTGAAACGCAAGAAGGCGATGTTTCTGCATTCGTGCCGACCAATGTAATTTCAATTACCGATGGTCAGATCTTCTTGGAAACCAATTTGTTTAATGCAGGTCAACGTCCTGCGATCAATGCTGGTTTGTCTGTCTCACGTGTGGGTGGTGCAGCACAAACAAAAGCCATGAAGAAAGTCGGTGGTGGTTTGCGTCTCGATTTGGCTCAGTATCGTGAATTGGCCGCTTTTGCTCAGTTCGCTTCTGATCTTGATGAAGCAACACGCGCTCAGATTGAACGTGGTAAGCGTGCAACTGAGCTCTTGAAGCAAGATGAAAATTCACCCTTTAGTGTTGCGGGTATGAGCATTGTGCTTTATGCCTTGGCAAATGGTGACCTAGATGATGTTGCGGTTGATAAGATCAATGCTTTTGAAAAGGCCTTATTGTCTTATTTGCAGTCAGATCATGCTGATTTGATCGACGGTCTAAATGCTAAACCTGCCTTGTCTGATGAAGTAGTAGCGTCGTTGAATACGGCGATTGCTAGCTTCAAAGCGACAGGCGCGTACTAAGAGCACACTATGGCAACCGCAAAGGAAATACGTGGTCAGATCAAGGCAACTCAAAACACTGCCAAGATCACCAAAGCCATGGAGATGGTCGCGTCGAGCAAAATGCGTCGCGCCCAGAACCGTGTGCTGGATGCCCGCTCATATGCTGAAGGTGTTCGGCGTATCGTTGGCAATTTGATGCAGGCACATCCTGAGTATAGTCATTCGTTCCTACAAGAACGTGATACGGTCAAACGTATTGGTGTGATTATCGTATCAACAGACAAGGGCCTTTGCGGTGGCTTGAATGTGAATACGATGAAAGCAGCTGTGACACTCATGCAGGGTGTGGATGCTGAAATCGAAGGTCTGAATATTGGTCGCAAGGCGGCGCAGTTTATGCGTCGCTTTGGGCTAAGTATTACGGCCAGTGCAGAAGAAGTGCCCGATAGCCCTGAATTGGCTGATATTATGGGTGTTGTTCATACCGCTATCCAGCGTTACCTCGATGGTGAGCTAGATGAAGTTCACTTGGTGTATGCCAAGTTTGTGAACACCATGACACAAGAGCCAACAAGCATGCGCTTGCTTCCTTGTCCTATGGATGAAGAAGCCTCGCATCCAGGTTATTGGGATTATTTATATGAGCCTGATAGCAAGGTCGTTTTAGAAGGTTTTC
>CAZAZB010000580.1:0-2413 GCA_964489485.1 uncultured Pseudomonadales bacterium
AGTCATGTAGCCGCACGCCCGAGATGGCCGAGATCAATTTGTTGGCGAGAATACTTGGTAAGTTACGTTTGAAGGCCGAATCCTTTCGGTCCTCGCGCCAACCGGAACAAACATCATATCCCTCTTCGAGTTTTTCCAGCAGGCGGGGAATATCCGCGGGATCATTCTGCAGGTCCGCGTCCATGGGGATGATGATATCGCCTTTCGAGAAATCAATGCCCGCCATCATCGCCGCCGTCTGGCCGAAATTGCGGATGAAGGTAACGACCTTGAATGCAGTGTTCTCTGCGGCAATGACGCCTAGCACATTGGCAGAATCATCCGTGGAGCCATCGTTGACAAGAATCACCTCATACGCCTGGCCGATCTCGTCCAGAACAGCTTCCAGTTTTTGGCGGAGAACGGGCAGGTTTTCCGCCTCGTTATAGATCGGGATGATGATCGAAAGCATACGACAGTGTCTGAACGAATTAGCACTCATCTTACCTGAAGATGATGGCCTGGGGCAGGTCGAGGTTGTGGACATTTGATCTGATAGCAGTAAGGTACTTTCCCTAATAAACCGAGGGTGCCCGGCTTAAATTCCCGCCAAATGCACTTCACATCGTCATTTACAAAATGACTGTCCCTGGTTAACACACTGAGGTCTTCTGACATTTAAAGAAATGAATCGGTTTAAGAGAGCAGTTCGAAGGCTGCTTGTCTTGATGCTTTTTTGTCGAAAGTGAAGGTGGTATCGCACCGGTTTGATTGATGTGCTCTGGCCAGCAAGTGATCAGGAAAGTCCACATTAGAGCTTCTGTAGTCAGACAGGGCTCGCCAAACGGTATCGGGTTCTTGAATGCTAAGCTGTTCGACTTGAAGCAGCCCTTCGATGATGGATGAAATATCAGCGCGACTTTGGGAATAATTGCTCTCTAACACCCATGCCAGTTCGCACAGAACAATATGCCCTATGAATCCGGGATTTTCGCCAGAGCAGGTGTTTTCTATGAAAGTATTGGCTATCTTTGTCTGTCGCGGGTCATCTTGTACAAGATATCGAATCAGCACATTAGTGTCTATTCCCTGCAACTTTTCCTCCCTTCGCCCTGACGCTCTTTTTCATTGCTTCTATCGTCACGGGTTTCCCGGGCTTTGGCACAATTCCCTTCAGCGTGGTGATGCTTTTGGTGGCAGGTAAAAAATAGACCTTACCTTCTTCATCGCTAATAAAATTGACCTTGTCCCCTGACTGTAGATTCAATTTACCCCGGATATCTTTGGGAATGGTGATCTGCCCTTTGCTTGTTATCGTCGCCATTGACATGGTTTTTGTTCTCATATTCCTTACTATATTGAAATATCCTTACTTAAAGGTAAGTAATAGTCAAGACATGAGGAGCTTCGCTGAACCCTGGTGTAAAGGCTAGATGAGATGTCTTAAATATTTGTAGGATGGTCGCCGGTATCTGATCCAACATTCGAGATGATGCTGATTGTTGACCACTCATGTGTGCCCGGCTTAAATTCCTATCAAATGCACTTCACATCGTAATTTGAAAAATGTCTATCTCTGGTCAGCGTCTGTCATCTGCCAGATCAAAGCGTGGCTGTCGATCAGGACTCGCATTCTGAATATTCACTGAAATCACTGAGCGGTTCATCAAAGTCATCTGACATCGAAATGACGAGGTTTTTTGCACCGCCAAGGCGCCGCTTGAACTTAAGTTCCGGTAAAACTTCCAGGCGGACCAAAGGCTTGTTGTCCCGTGCAATGATGATGTCCTCACCATCCAGAGCCTTCTGGATAAGGCGTGAAAGTTGAGTCTTGGCTTCATGAATATTGAATTGTGTCACAAGAGGCTTTCCCATTTAGTCACAAACTTCTCATGTTAGCTAACATGAGAATGTCAAATTTAGTGGCTCTTGTGAATAGGGGTCAGGAGGAGATTGCCAGTAGTATTGCACACGGCAACTACAATGGTTAAAGCTCCTCGCATCGCCCGTACTTGATCAAGTTAGTGCCGGGTATTTAGTCAGCACCCGCCCCACTGAGGGTAGCGAGGCCAGAGCCGATGGCGCTGCCCAGGGTTCCGGCGCCTAGTTCAGTGGCACCCGCGTAGCCTAGATATGCTACACCGGCGAGCGTCCCGCCGACTGCCCCACCCATAGTAAAGGAAGACGCAATGACTGCAGTGGAATAACCCGCTGCCATAGTCAACCCGCCATATCCCACCGCGCCCATGGTGGAACCCATTACCACTGTCCCTGCAAAATCATTTCCGCCACTAATACCTATCACTTCTTCGTGTGTGAGTTCACGCATATCAACATCCTGTTTGAGTTATTAATTTAGTTGCAGACATGGTAAGTAGTCTGCAATGGTTACTTTCTTCCATAGCTACACATTAATTACTCTATGCTTACCATT
>CAZAZB010000581.1:0-2413 GCA_964489485.1 uncultured Pseudomonadales bacterium
GTGTCGATGAAAGGGAGCAGACCGCGAAGAATGCGAAGAAGGCTGGCGGGTCAAGCAAAATTAGTTTTGAGGAATTCTCAGGGTTCGTTAGTACCTATACATTTGAATACACCTCAGCTTTATCTGGTGTGCCGGTTGAGAACTTAAAGAGTCTGGCCAAAGCCTACGCCGACCCGAAAGTTAAGATCGTTTCCTATTGGACCATGGGTTTCAATCAACATACCCGTGGCACCTGGGCAAATAATCTTGTGTACAACATCCACCTGCTAACGGGCAAGATCTCAGAGCCTGGCAATGGACCATTCTCTTTGACCGGCCAACCCTCAGCATGTGGGACTGCGCGAGAGGTTGGCACCTTCGCTCACCGTCTGCCAGCCGATCTCGTGGTTATGAACCCGAAACACCGAGAGATCGCCGAGAAGATCTGGCAGTTGCCCGAAGGTACTTTGGTAGGTAAACCGGGATATCACGCTGTATTGCAGAATCGAAAACTTAAAGATGGCGAACTCAATGTCTATTGGGTGATGTGCAATAACAACATGCAGGCAGCAGCCAATATTAATGAAGAGGTTTATCCCGGCTACCGGAACCCTAAAAATTTCATTATTGTTTCTGATCCCTATCCAACAGTCACTGCGGCGGCAGCGGATTTGATATTACCAACCTCGATGTGGGTCGAGAAAGAAGGTGCTTACGGCAATGCTGAACGGCGAACGCAATTCTGGCGCCAACAGGTATCTTCACCGGGTGAGGCGAAATCCGATTTGTGGCAGCTAGTGGAGTTCTCCAGGCGGTTCAAGGTCGATGAAGTCTGGCCCGAAGAATTGATTGCGAAGAAACCGGCCTATCGGGGCAAGACCCTATATGACATTTTATTTGCCAATGGTGAAGTAGATAAATTTGGGCTGGATGAAATACAAGAGGGGTATCAGAATGATGAGGCTCATCATTTTGGCTACTACTTACAAAAAGGATTATTTGAGGAGTATGCGAGCTTTGGTCGCGGACATTATCACGACCTGGCAGATTTTCAGGATTATCATGATGCACGTGGTCTTCGTTGGCCTGTTGTGGACAACAAGGAAACTCTGTGGCGCTTTCGCGAAGGCTATGACCCCTACGTCAAGAAGGGCGAGGGTGTCCGCTTCTATGGTAAACCAGATGGCAGGGCAATCATTTTCGCGCTGCCCTATGAGCCACCTGCTGAGGTGCCGGACGATCATTTTGATCTATGGCTATCAACGGGAAGGGTTCTGGAGCACTGGCATTCCGGGTCAATGACTCGGAGAGTCCCGGAGCTTTATCGCGCATTTCCCGATGCGGTCGCGTTCATGCATCCTGATGATGCTTTGTCCCGGGGATTGCGCCGTGGCCAACAGGTCCGAATTAAATCTCGCCGCGGTGAAATCAAGATCCGGGTTGAGACCCGTGGTAGAAATCGTCCACCCAGGGGGCTGATCTTTGTGCCCTGGTTTGATGCAGGTATTCTTGTAAACAAGTTAACACTCGATGCTACCTGCCCTATCTCAAAAGAAACTGATTATAAAAAATGTGCCGTTAGGGTCGAGAAAGTATAGGAGCTGATCATGAAAACCAGATTTACAGTGCTATGTGTGATGGGACTCTTCGCGGGGTTGGTCTCCTTGGTAGCAATTGGCCAGGAACTTCATTCATTACGCGGTCCTGTACCGATCGATGCGGTTGTAGATGCACCCGATATGAAGAAGGTTCAGCGGGATCAAGCGCCTATTCCCAGAACCTATGTACAGCAGCCTCCGCTTATTCCTCATACGATAAGAGGTTACAAGATAGATCAGCGAAATAATCGATGTTTGAACTGCCACAGCTGGCAAAACTATAGAACTTATAATGCAACAAAGGTTAGCCAGACGCACTTTACTGACAGCCATGGAATTGACCTTGCTGACATTTCACCAAGGCGATATTTCTGCAACCAATGCCATGTGACCCAGACCGATGCCATTCCATTGGTGGCAAACGATTTCAAGGAGGTAGAAGCCTTGTCCCACCAATGAATCAGAGTCAAATAGTGACTGTTTGTGCAAAGGAAGTAAGGGGGAAAGTGTGATGAAAAAGATCAAACAACTATGGGAATGGTTCTGGCGGCCATCTGTTTTGTCACTGGGAACTCTTCTGATCGGTGGTTTTATTCTGGGCATCCTCTTTTGGGGTGCTTTTAACTGGTCGTTAGAATTAACCAATACTGAGCGATTTTGCTTGAGTTGCCATGAGATGCGCGACTATGTTTACCAAGAGTATAGAGAGACCATTCACTACAGCAACCGTTCCGGTGTTCGCGCTACCTGTCCTGATTGCCATGTGCCTAAAGAGTGGGTGCACAAGATAGTGCGCAAGATCAGGGCTTCTAACGAGTTGTGGCACAAGGCACTAG
>CAZAZB010000582.1:0-2400 GCA_964489485.1 uncultured Pseudomonadales bacterium
AATGAATAATGAGCTTTAGTGTGGAAGGCATAAATGCCATTGCGCTAAAACGTCCACCCAATCGTTTGATTTTTTCAGGATTGCCATCGGCGAGATGATGCACAATCCGGGAAATAGCGAGTGCCAGTGTCGCTGTTCCGTGGAGGATAATATCCGGCAGTCCCGCGGCAATGGCAAAGCCCTTGTCGCTATGGATAGGGTTGTAGATTTTCGCTGTTTCCGTATAAATATTAGCCGCGCCTTCGGTAACGGGAATGGCGTAGCTCTGTTCCTGGTCGCCGCTGGGAAACGCTGGCCAACGTGGAACCTGCTCAATAAATTTCCTTTCACTGGTGGTCTCGACACCTCTCATGATCGTCAGTTGATAGGTTCGTGTGACGAGTTCACCCTTCTGGTTATGAGTGTCCAACCGAAGCGTCTGGGCGGCGCCAGGTTTGATTTTTTCGACACCAATAATAGTTGCCTGGGTGGTCAGTGTATCGCCTGCTCTAATAGGAGCGAGTATGTGCAGGTCGTGTGAGGCATGAACGCCACGAGCGCTCTCTTGTACACTGAGTGATTCAGACCCTGGCAGGTTGCGAGCCTCTAGAATAACCGGCCATTCAACGCAAACAGGAAAAACAGGATGTGCGATGACATCCGGCCTGATCGATGTATCCATATAGCAGGGTGTGTTATCCACGAGTCCGGCGGCATAGGCCATCGTCCATCTTGCGTCGATGTGGTGTTCAAATTCGCGTGTTTTTTGCCCAACGCAGGCAATGTTCAATGGCATCTCTAAGCTCCCCTGGACTGGGGATAAGTTTACTCTGCAGAGACTGGTAGAGCACTTCTATTTTTCAAATGGACGTGTTGTCGGTGACCAGTTGTAAGGACTGGATAGGTTATCTTTAACAATTATTGGGTATTAATTTGCTATGCTTGAACCCATTGAATGTAAAAATTTGATGTCTCTCAGTGATCGGATAAAACATGTCAGAAGACGGTTTGGAAAGAAGCTCGACTAAAAATCGTTCTATTAAAAGCAAATGGCCGATCATTCTGGTGACCTTCTTTGTCGTTTCCAGCTTTGTCCTCATCGGCATGCCAATTTTGATAGAAAAACTGTTTGTTGATTGGTTGTTGGAAAATGGAGAGGACAAAGTGCGTGTCGAAAACGTGGACTTTAATCCTTTCATGGGCGTGTTGGTATTTCAGGGTATTGAAGTCCAGGCCGATGGGCAGTGGACGCACGCCTACGATAGTGCAAGTGTCAATGTGCAATGGTTACCGCTATTCAATCAGCATCTTGTTGTCCAGAGTGTCACGATGCGCGGCCTTCAGTTACGGATTGATAATAGTGATAACAGGTTTCTTCACGTTGGTGGAATCAAAATCGATCAATTGGGAGAGTCAGCAATAACACCGGAAGATTCAGGCATCCCCTGGACGTTAACAATCGAGTCACTCAAGTTTGAAGATGTCAGCATTGAATACCTGGATCCCAAGTTAGATATCACCCTGAAGATTGATCGGCTTGAACTCAATAATATTGATCAGCGACATCCTGAACAGCCCGCGAGCATTGAACTTAAGGGGAGCGTTCAGGGAGCCCCCTACAAGGTGACTGGAAGACTACTCGCCTATGAGAAGAGGCCCTCGTTTAGCGGGGAAATTTCCCTGGATGGATTTGATGTCTCCGTGTTAGATGGGCTGGCTGGCTCAAGTGTCAGTGATCTGGCAGGTGTACTCTCTCTCAATTCGACGTTTACCATTGAGTCAGGTGCAGACGACCTAAGGGTGCAGCACGAGGGTGCCATATCTCTGGCAGACTATATGATTTCGATGCCCACCCGGGTGCTAAAGGGTGACAATCTAAGTTGGACGGGATCTGGCAGGGCGGTGGTGTCACTTGAATCCAGTAATTTGCAACTCGATGTTGAGGGCAGGATTAATTCGATGGCTCTCAATGCTGCCAATAGTCGCCCGCCAATCGACGTCAGCTATCGTGAATTCGAATGGCAAGGGTCGGTTGGACTCACCTTGATGGACCAAGAGCTTAAACTTTCGTCACGTTCCAATAGTTCGGTCGACGATCTGGTCTTTCTCTCTCGAGCGAAGAAACTCAGGCTTGGCAGCGCGGGACGGATCGAGGTCAATGGTTTGGTTGTCGAGAATTCTGAGAAGATTGCGATCGATCTGGTCACCATTGATGAACTGGCGGTAGGGACTCCCGATCAGGATCAATCAGGGAAATCACTGGCAGCGGTTTCTGATCTTGAGCAGCTACTGGTTGAAGATTTCGAATATTCCGAAAACCTCATTGTGATCAGGAAAATAGAGCAGAAAGGACTTGTTAGTAGAATGGTAAGAGACAAGGAGGGTGAGCTAAATGCTGTCCGCCTGACGGCGCTAATCAGT
>CAZAZB010000583.1:0-2389 GCA_964489485.1 uncultured Pseudomonadales bacterium
GAAAGATTCCAAAACACGATTGCAGGAATACCTTCAGGCGAGAAAAGCACCTCTACCGGAGTATCAGGTCATAGATATTGCGGGAAAGGCACCAGATCAGGTTTTTACAGTAAATTGCCGTGCGGCTAATGTTAAAGATCCGGTAACTGGCGTGGGTTCAAATCGACGCATTGCGGAGCAGGTCGCTGCATCGAGCATGCTTGTGTGCCTTGGGGAAGCAGCAGGTGCCGATGATGAATGATAAACGATGTGGCTATATTGCAATTCTGGGCCGGCCAAATGTTGGTAAATCTACGCTACTAAATATGATGCTCGGCCAGAAGGTGAGTATCACTTCTCGTAAACCGCAAACAACCCGTCACCAATTACTCGGTATCAAAACGACAGATACTGCACAGCTTCTCTATGTGGATACACCGGGCATCCATCGTGATGAACCCAAAGCGATAAATCGATATATGAATCGCAGTGCAAGAAGCGTCATTCGCGATGTCGATGCTGTTATCTTTGTCGTTGATCGAACGGAATGGAACACAGATGATCAACTGGTATCAGAACTGATCACCCAGGCCGGGCTGCACAACCAACACAGGAAGGTCGTGGTGGCGGTGAACAAAATTGACCTGCTCAAGAAAAAGCATGAACTATTGCCCCAACTGGAGAAGATAGGGGATCTGATGCCGGATGCAGACATTGTCCCGGTATCCGCAACCAGTGGTGAAAATGTTGATCGATTGGAGCAACTGATTGAAGACTCCTTGCCGCAAAGTCCATTTTATTTTCCCGATGACCAGCTGACTGATAGAAGTGAGCGTTTTCTCGTCGCCGAGATCATCAGAGAAAAGTTGATGCGGCTGCTTGGTGATGAAGTTCCTTATTCTTTAACCATTCAAATAGAGCGATTTGTGCGCAAGGGAAAAGTCACCCATATCGACGCCACTATCTTCGTTGAAAGAGATGGTCAGAAAACAATTCTGATTGGTCGAGATGGCAGTAAGTTAAAACGGGTAGGCACTGAGGCTCGTTTGGATATAGAGCGGCTGCTTTCAACCAAAGTTATGCTGACGACCTGGGTTAAGGTTAAATCGGGGTGGTCAAACGATGATCGGGCGCTTAAAAGCCTCGGTTATGACGATGTCTGAGAACAAAGAACACCATCTCTTTATTCTCCACACTCGTAAATATCGTGACACTAGTTTAATAGCGGAAGTGTTCTCTCGCGAAGAAGGTAGATTTTCACTTGTGTTTCGTGGGGCGCGTTCTGGTAAATCCAAAATCATTGGTCTATTGCAACCATTTACGCACTTACTGGTTAATCTATTCGGTAAGGGTGATTTACGAACCGCAACTTCCGTCGATGTTGCAGGTAAAAACTATCGGCTAACAGGTGAGTGTTTGCTGATGGGAATGTATGTGAATGAACTTCTGTATCGGGTTCTTGGAAAATTTGACCCGCTGGCAGCACTGTATTATCAATATGAAAATTTACTGGCTGAACTAGAGGCGGAAGAGTTTCATACTCTACGTCTGAGGGAATTCGAGCTCTCATTGCTTGCGAATCTAGGCTATGGCATCACCTTTGATGTGGATGTTAGAACGGGCGACGAGATAACAGACGACACAAATTACCGTTTTATTGCGGAACAAGGCTTTTCATCGGTACCGGGCCTTACAACGACTAGTGATCTGGTTTCTGGTAGACAACTGCGGTTGATTGCCGGGGGTAACTACTCGTCTGCAGAGGAACATATCCTGAAAAGTGTCACGAGAAAGTCGTTTCGACCACTATTGGGTGGGAAGCCATTAAAATCCAGAACCTTGTTTGAAGGTAGAAAGTGACTATTGTCGGAACGGGTGTAGATATCGTCAGGGTTGATCGAATCGTATCATTGGTTGACCGTTGGGGCCTAAGGTTCGCACGTAAAATTCTGACACCTAGCGAACTCGCCAGGTTTCAGAGCTACACTTCAAAGGCATCAGCCTATCTAGCTCGTCAGTTTGCAGCCAAAGAAGCCGTCGCAAAAGCGTTAGGCACGGGGATGAGGGCGGGTGTCACCTTCCCTCAAATTGGTGTGGAACGACTGAAATCTGGCGCACCTGTGATAGTTCTTACGGGCCGGGCATTTGAGCGGAGCAAGAAGCTCGGTATAGAACAATGGCATGTTTCAATATCGGACGAGAAAGAATATGCGGTGGCTTTTGTTGTTGCAGAAAGTCATGGCTTAGTGAATTGATTGGGTTTTGTCAATTCCATTCCTAGCCTTCCAGGTCCTCTTGTACTGCTCCGTCTGTATCCGGTGCAAACGGAGAAGGGTGACTAGCGTACCAACCAAGCAATGCATTGACTTCGTTATTTAACAAATGAAGTGCGCGACGAACATGGTCATCG
>CAZAZB010000584.1:0-2387 GCA_964489485.1 uncultured Pseudomonadales bacterium
GCTCGGCCTGATAGACCAGAAAGGACCCCGGGTACGGGCCAGGAAGATGGTCAGGTGTCCAGCAACAGCCAGTTTTAGGAAAATAAAGGACTGGAGAATCTCTTTTGGCAGCTGTAAAACTTCCAGGCCGATGTAGAATAAACCGAAGGTGAAGAGAACACCGATTACTCCCAGAACCGTCGCCAGACCCAGAACAACTCTCATATCCCATCTGTCCGGTTCATCGGAATAGTGGACATTGTCGTAGGCAATTGCCATGATGGGTGCATCGTTAAACAGAGCCAGCAGCACAATCATGATTGCGGTCACCGGATAAAAGTTGAAAGCCAGTATTGCGATGGTAATGAAGAACAGAACCCGAATGGTCTCAGCAATCCGGTAGATGGCATAGCTGTTCATACGCTGGAAGATTTGGCGGCTCTCTTTGATTGCATCTATAATGACAGAAAGCCCCGGTTTTGTGAGCACAACGGAAGCAGAAGATTTGGCGGCATCAGTGGCACCGACAACTGCAATGCCCGTGTCAGCCTTCTTCAGGGCCGGGGCGTCGTTGACCCCATCGCCGGTCATGCCCACGATGTATCCCCTGCCCTGGAGCAGTTCCACAATATGGTATTTATGCTCGGGGAAGACCTGGGCAAAACCATCAGCTTCCTCGACGATGCGTCCTGCCTCCCTGTCTGGTTTATTCAGGAAGGCTGTGGTGGATGTGATATTTGTACCAAGGTTCACCTGCTTTGCTATCTCTTTGGCAATGGCAATGTGGTCTCCGGTGACCATTTTGACCTTCAAACCTAAGGATTGAGCAGTTTTTATTGTTTCTGCAGAATCTTCACGGGGTGGGTCGTAGAGGGGTATAAGACCGACAAATTGCCAGTTCCCCTGCTCATCACTCTTGGCCACACCCAGTGCACGGTACCCTCTGACTGCGAAGGCGTTCACCTGCTGGTTAACCCTGGCAGCGATTGCCTCTTTACCGGACACAAGAGACAGGATTACCTGGGTCGCACCCTTGGCCACATTGAATCGCTTGCCGTTACCGTCCTCAATGGTAGCCTCTGTGGACTTTGAAACCGGATCAAAGGGTTTGAATTCAATCACCCTGTAGAAACCAAGCGCCTCTGCAACCTCCGGCAAACTCCTGGTTTTGGTGATGATTGCACCATCGATGGGGTCCTGGTCTTCTTCTCTGGACGCCAGAGTGCCAAAAAGCAGAACGTCTCTGGCTGTAAATCCCTCGAAGGGCTCAACTTCAGCAATGGTGAGCTCGTTTCTGGTGATTGTTCCGGTCTTATCCAGACACAGGACATCCATACCAGCCATTTCTTCAACAGCGGCAAGTTTGGTGACGATGGCTCCCTTTTTCGCCAGCACTGTTGCGCCAACGGCCATGGTTACTGACAGGACTGCAGGTAACGCCACAGGTATCGCAGCAACCGTGAGAACCAGTGCAAACTGTAGCGTTTCTATCCAGCTTTCGTGGCGGAAGAGGGCCACAAGAAAAATGATGGCCACCATAACGGCACCAAGGGCAATCAGATAATCTCCTATTTTGAGGACGGCTTTCTGGAAGTGACTTACTGTTCTGGCCTCTGCCACCAGCTTGGCAGTCCTGCCAAAAAAGCTGTTCATCCCGGTGGAAATGACCAGCCCGTTCATCTCTCCCTGACGGGCAATGGAACCTGAGTATGCCACATCGGAAACGTGCTTTTCCACAGGCAGCGACTCGCCCGTCAAAGCGGATTCGTCTATCAGCAAATAATCGCCTTCTATAAGCTTAACGTCGGCAGGTACAATATCGCCCAGTCGCACACGGACGATGTCTCCCGGCACGAGCTCACGGGCAGGTATCTCAAGCCATTTACCGTCGCGCAGCACCTGTGCCTTCAGTGCCAGTTTTTGTTTCAGCAACTCTATGGCATTGTCTGCCTTGTGCTCCTGCCAGAAGCCCACCACGGCATTTAACAAAAGGAGAACGAAGATTATCCAGAAGTCTTCCCAGTGGTGAATGATGGCAGACAGAACGGCTGCCACCTCTATCATCACAGGGATTGGCCCCCAGAAATAGCCCAGGAATTTTAGAAGGGGACTGGCTTTTTTCTCTGAAATCTCGTTGTATCCGTACTCTTGAAGGCGTTTTTTTGCTTCTGAGGTAGAAAGACCTTTTTCGCTGGATGAGAGACTTTTAAACAAGTCTTTTACTGCCACCTTCGCAGGATCGTCTGTGCCTGTCGCGTTTTTACTCATGCCGGTTCACTTTCCCTAACTCACTTGGCGTTCCGGAAGTATGTGAAGTTTACGGAGCATACTATTAATGGCCGCCTGAAATTAAAAGCGGTATATCTGCACGCAAAGCTTAAATAAGATACATAGTCCCTTTTCTCAGG
>CAZAZB010000585.1:0-2385 GCA_964489485.1 uncultured Pseudomonadales bacterium
GCCTACAAAAGAAATAACCGCAGTGATCTACAATTGTGGATGGGCACTCGTTAGTGCTCGCCCGGGAAGCTGATTTTCTTGGCAGTCCCTTTCTAACCTTGTTGTAGCTTCTGCACAAGCTGTTCTATTTCATCATCTGTTGGTTCTACGGCCCTCGACATCCTGCTCGCGACTTTACCTGTCAAGGTGATTTGTTTCAGGTATCGCCTGCAGTGTTTACATATCGTAAGGTGAAATCTGAGACTCAGGCGTTGCAGGAAGGTGGTCGGACCATCCAGATAGTCGCTGGCAGTGTCGCTGACCTGTTTACAGGTTAACATTGTTAACGCCAGCGCCAGCTCTCGACAAAAGTAGGCCCTCGTTTATTCCGTGCAGCATTCACCCGTCTCCTGAAAATGTTCTATACATCGAAAGAGTCGGTTCCTCGACCGGTGTAGTAGTACCCTGACATTGGACTCACTGACCTCTAGAATGTTACATATTTCCTTCAGGCTATAGCCCTGCTGCTCACGCAGGTTCAGTGTCGCTCCCTGGAGTTCGGGTAAGGATTCAATAAGGCTATCCATGCAGTCCTTCAACTCGATGGAGGAAAGCAACTCCTCCGGTGAATCGGCGTTCCATTCCAATGGCACCTTATTTCCCCAGTGGCCAACATCATCGTAGCGTGCAGAAAGCGTGTCATCGGCTGCGGTGAGTGCCTCAAGGGATGTCATGCGGTTTTCTTTGCGTAGCCTCGTTTTTGCCTCATTGGAAATGATCCGCAGTAGCCATGTTTTTAAACTACTCCGTCTCTCAAATTTTGGTAATGCACGCATGGCCGAGACCCAGGCTTCCTGTACGACTTCATCGGCGATCTTGTTGCCGACAAAACTGTGGGCAAGGTATTGCATTGACGATTGATATTTCTTGATGGCGAAACGGTATGCCGCATCCTCTTTCTTGATGAGTCCATCTATGAGTGCTTGTTCTTCTTGGTACATCAGGGTGGCTACAATTTATAGGTATTGGTTAGTGGCTCTGATTTGAAGTTCTAGTATCCCGGGTCTTCCAGGTTTATCAGAGGAAAAGCACTGAAAACATCAGGTGTGATCGATGCCGGTGCTTGAGATACGAACGATTCGTCCAGTTCCTGAAAACGGGTGACACCACACAGGGCAAGGGACTCTGTTATCTCGTGTCGCAAAATGTCTAAACATCGAACGAGAGCGGGTACACCACCTGCGGCTAAAGCCCAGGCTTCCAGTCGCCCAATGCCAACTGCATTGGCGCCCAGCGCCATGGCTTTCAATATGTCCGTGCCACGATAGAAGCCGCCGTCGATTGCAACTTCGGCTCGACCACCAACCTCTGCAACGATCTCTGGCAGTATGTCGAGTGCACCAGGCCCCTGGTCCAATTGTCGCCCGCCATGGTTCGAAACGTAGATCACATCAACACCCATTTCGACGGCTTTGGCCGCATCCTCGACGCGATTGATTCCCTTCAGGATCAGCGGGATATCAAATTTCTCCTTGATCCGTGCAACATCATGCCAGTTCATCCGTGCCTGATAGGAAAAATCACCCGGTGAAGCAAGAGACGTTGGCGTGACCCGTTTGGCAATATCTCTTTCGCGACGGCTAACGACGGCTGTATCGACAGTCAGGCAAAATCCAATATAGCCACTTGAAACGACACGTTGCACAATGTCATCAACCCATTTTTCGTCTCCGCGCAGGTACAGTTGATAGATTTTAGGTGCATCCGATGCCGCTGCAATTTCTTCAATGGTCGGTGTGCAAACAGAGCTCGCGATACTCAAAATGCCAGATTCAGCTGCGGCGATAGCCGCTGCTGCACCGCCACCTTCATTGAACATTTGCAAGGAGCCAATGGGTGCCAGCATCACTGGCATGCTAAGGGTCTGGCCCAGAATGGAACCTGAAGTGTCGACAGTTGACACATCGTTTAGCACTCTCGGCCGGAGCGCAGTTGTGTCGATTGCCAACCTGTTCCTGCGTACAGTGGTTTCAGTCTCTGTTCCGCCTATCAGGTAGTCCCATGCCGTTTGGCCAAGATTCAACTTCGCTGCCACGACGATTTCATGAAGGGTTCTATAAGGTACTTCTGACATGCCTGTTGCTCTGCTGGTTTCCTGAAGTGCCCATGATAGAGGCATCCTCAGGAACATGGCAAGGCATCCCGATGGTAAAGGTAGCCTAAAACCTGTAGATTATTGCACTCATCCTGAAAATAAGAGTGTGCTATGTCTGTATTCGAGCAAGAAGATCAACAAACAATCAAGCTGTTGTTATACGGGTTTCTTGGTATTACGGCGCTGACGGTGAGTCTGATATTACTGGCATTGGCGATTACCTGATTTCTGTCGGAAACTATTTCCTTTCA
>CAZAZB010000586.1:0-2383 GCA_964489485.1 uncultured Pseudomonadales bacterium
AGCATGTGACCGGATCGAGACCGCGATCACCAACTTGAACCCCTGATGCTTCTCTACCATTGCTGGTGCGTTATCTCATTCAAGGGATGCTGTTAATCGGGATTGGTGAGCTGGTAAACTCGGTGCGGGTTCCACACTCAGGCATGGATCTGTTTCGCGTAATCTAGAGTTCGCGTAATCTAGAGTTCGCGTAATTTAGAGTTCGTATAAATTAGAGTTCGTATATATTAGAGTTCGCATAAATTAAAGTTCGCATAACGTAAAGGAAGGACAGGGATATGGGTGAATTTTGCAGTGTCGAGAAAGACGGTCCGTTAACAATTGTGACAATAGAACGTCCTGCTGTCATGAATTCATTACACCCTCCAGCCAACTTTGAGTTGGCTGATGTTTTCGATGACTTTTCATCGGACCCGGAACAATGGGTCGCTATCATTACTGGTTCTGGCGAGAGAGCCTTCAGTGCAGGAAATGATCTGAAGTATCAGGCGTCCGGTGGAAAGATGGGTGGCCCAGATTCAGGCTTTGCCGGACTAACATCGAGATTTAATAATCCAAAACCCGTTATTGCAGCGGTCAATGGTATTGCCATGGGCGGTGGATTCGAGATTGCCCTCGCTTGTGATCTTATTATTGCAGCAGAGAATGCCATCTTTGCCCTGCCGGAACCTAGAGTAGGGCTGGCGGCGCTTGCAGGAGGCATTCATCGATTACCCCGTGAGATAGGGTTGAAGCAGGCGATGGGAATGTTATTGACGGGTCGACGGGTTGGCGCATCTGAAGGTAAAGACCTGGGTTTTGTCACTGCCGTTGCACCAGAAGGCGAGGCACTAAAAGTGGCGAAAGAATGGGCTGCACAGATTCTTGAATGTGCGCCACTGTCGGTGCGTGGCAGCAAGGAAGCTGCTATGCAGGGTTTGTCGGCGGCGAGTCTTGAAGAGGCAATCAAAGGCAAGTATGAGCAGATACATGCTATGTACAAAAGTGCAGATTTTGTAGAGGGACCTAAAGCGTTTGCTGAAAAACGAGCACCCCAATGGAAGGGTGAGTGAGCAGCGAGTATAGCGTCAGTGTAAGAATACTCATTAGAGGAATCAGATTGTGCGACTAGTCATCGGTTTCGTTCTAACATTAATCAGCCAGCTCAGCTACGGCAGCGACGCTGCGCAGGCTAGCCATACTCTCAATATGACATCATCTATCGCCGGATTTGTCGCCCTGGGGATATTTGTCATCGCGTATTCTCTGGTGATGGTGGAAGAATTCATCCACTTGCGAAAATCCAAGCCCGTCATCCTGGCGGCAGGCATGATCTGGGTCATCGTTGCGATTATGATCAAGCAATCCGATATGGACCCGCACATGTTGGAGGCTAGCCTTGAGTACAATCTGGTTGAATACTCATCCTTGTTTTTGTTTCTGCTGGTGGCGATGACCTATATCAACGCCATGACAGAACGGAATGTCTTCGAAGCCTTGCGCTCATGGCTGATCGGCAAGGAGTTTGGCTATAAGCAGTTGTTCTGGATTACAGGGACACTCGCGTTCTTTATTTCCCCGATCGCAGATAATCTGACCACTGCCCTTCTGATGGGTGCCGTGGTGCTTTCTGTCGGAGCGGGGAATCCGAAATTCATTGGTGTTTCCTGTGTCAACATTGTTGTCGCGGCCAACGCAGGAGGGGCTTTCAGCCCCTTTGGTGATATCACGACGCTCATGGTTTGGCAGAGTGGCAATGCTTCTTTCTTTGACTTTTTCAGGCTATTTCTGCCGGCAGCAACTAACTTTTTAGTACCAGCAGTGATGATGAGTTTTGCTATCCCCAACGAACATCCACATGCAGAATCTGATGTTGTGGCGTTAAAGCGTGGTGCATTCCCCATCTGTTTTCTGTTCTTGTGCACCATCATAACAGCAGTTTCTTTTGAACAATTTTTACATCTGCCGCCTTTTCTCGGCATGATGACGGGCATGTCTTATCTGTTCTTCTATAGTTATTACATCAAAATAACCTCAGCAGAGAGTCATGATGACTTCGCGCAGTTTAATATTTTTAACAAGGTGGCCCAGGCAGAATGGGACACATTGTTCTTTTTCTTCGGCGTTATATTTTGTGTCGGAGGCCTTGGGTTGATTGGATACCTTGAGATCATGTCCGTTTATCTCTATGAAGGCCTTGGTGCAACCGTCGCCAACATTTCTATGGGAGTGATATCGGCTGTTATCGATAATATTCCAGTAATGTTTGCTGTGTTAACGATGAATCCAGATATGGATACATATCAATGGTTGCTCATTACGCTAGCGACTGGTGTTGGGGGTAGTCTGCTGTCCATAGGTTCAGCCGCTGGTGTTGCATTGATGGGGCAGGCACGTGGGGTCT
>CAZAZB010000587.1:0-2377 GCA_964489485.1 uncultured Pseudomonadales bacterium
TAAGGGCCCAAGATTTTCCTAACAAACCCCTCACCATCACAATTTCACGGCTTTCGCGAAGCGAAAACGTGAACGCATGCCCTGCCGACTTCCGAACGAAATCAAATCAGCATAAGCACGCAAAAATGCTAAGCTCCAACGGACAACTTTAATTCGGCAACGTCAGATGATAAGCAAAAAGATTGCAATGCTCGGCATGTGGGGCGTGGGCAAAACCAGCTTGGTACAACGTTTTGTGAGCAGTATCTATGACGACAAGTATCTATCTACTCTGGGCGTCAAAGTTGATAAGAAAATCGTCAAGGTGTCAGATCAGGAAATAAACCTGATGTTATGGGACATTGCCGGAGCAGAGGATCACTTCTCGGTGCCGATTCACTACGTTAAGGGTTCGGCAGGATATTTACTGGTCATTGATGGCACCAGAAAAGAATCGCTTCAATCAGCACTCGACCTCATCTCCCTGGTGGAAGAAAATATTGGTCCCTTGCCTTTCGTCGCTGTCGTTAATAAATCTGACCTGACGTGGGAGTTGACTGAAACTGATATCGAGGCAGCTCTCTCTCCGTTCAAATACACCTGGATGTCTTCCAGCGCAAAAACTGGTGAGAATGTTGAACTTGCATTTGAGACTCTGGCAAACCTGTTAGTCTAAATGGCTAAAGATCGATTACAGTTTCTGCTCTGGCAAGTTCGAACTTCAAGTTAGTCTGTTCACTCCGCCTGGCCAAAGTCTCATCAATCCAGTTCCGTTCCGCCCAGGTCCGATTTGGATCATGGTGCCCAATCATCGTTCTTGCGATCCCACAACGCTCTGCCATTTCCATAACATCTTCGATGCAACTATGCCCCCAGTCAAGACGAGACACCCCAAAGGGTGCACCGATGCCTTGATGGCCGTCGTACTCAATCTGCAGAAACTGGCCATCACGGTACATTAAATCGGCATTCATCGATTGATGAATCAACCTTTCTTCAGCTTCAAGACTCGCAATCTGAAGAGGGTGATCAGGATCATCCCCCCTGCGCAACTCATGGTCCGTGCAGTAAATAAAAACCTTTCCATGATGCTCTATTCGATAGCCAAGGCAGGGATCGGGGTGAAACACCTCAAATGGCTGGATTGATGTTTCCCCAATGACTATCGGTTCAGTAATATTATGGTACCGCCCAACCATTGGGTCTGGCACAGATGGTTCTGGGCTATCGACCAGGTGACGAATCTCACAAGAATCAAATTTCGCAGGCATCAGTTCATAGTTCAACGGCGTCTGTATGCCTTTAAGATCCATATCAATATGATGTGAAAATATTCCGAGTGTCTGATCCAACGCTTTAAGGTAGTGATGATTCCCAAGAATGTGAATATTGTTGCGCGGGTCAAAACATACTGCCGCCTGATCGAAGCCCTCCGTATGATCGAAATGTGCATGGCTTCCGAAGATATAGAGATGACGCTCTTGTTCGTCTCCCCACTTTTTGACAATATCGCCGGCACAGATTCTAAAGCCACTGCCACAGTCAAAGACCAGCTCATAGCCATCTGATGTTTCGATCCTGAAGCAGGTCGTCCAGCCACCGTACACTCGTTGTTCCGCCAGATCGAGGGAGTTTCTATAGCGCGTCAATGATTTCCGATTAACAGGCCCACCGACCAACTCCTCGATATTAACCTTAATATTGCCTTTCGTATCAGTGTGGTGACCCAGGTGATCAAAGACCTGTTGCAGCAGCTGAAGATCGGAGTGTAGTTGAGTTTCCTCCCTTTCTGCTCGTGCAGGGAAGATAGAGCCGCTTCCCTGGACACCATAAAAATGGATTCTCAGGTTCTCTATGTCGGACATGCATTACCTCAAATTCTCAGACTATTTGTCATCTATAACACAGATCCTAACTTCCTAAGAAGTCAATTTCCATGCTCCCTGGCTTTGGACCAAATCCCAACCAGACAAACGGCAACAGTATGCCCGGGGGCACAGTAACAACAAGTTGGATATCAACCCCAGCCATATTGTTATCATTATGTAAGTCTGAAACATGTCCCTTCACTGGTTCTTGTCCTGATTTTTAGATCACTGCGGCTAGTTCCTTTATAAGTGCCTGATCCTAATATCTAACATATTTGCAAGGTTGTATATTTGTTCTCAGAATATGGCTTAATGGACAGGAACTAACTATATGGTAAAATCAGCGGCCTTTTTCCTCCATAAGCTGGACATTCGGAATATGGCTGCATCAAAAAAGACAGCAAAAGCGCACAAAACGAGATCAACATCTAACCCAAAAAATAGCAAGGCTAAGGTAAAGAAAAAGATGAATGACAAAAAAGACACCTCGGCAAATTTGAATCAGGCCAGTATGGTTGACGCACTCCAGG
>CAZAZB010000588.1:0-2373 GCA_964489485.1 uncultured Pseudomonadales bacterium
GACCCAGATTGCGGTATCTAAACATTTTCCAACGGATAGAACCCTCTTTGTCGGTACGCGCTACAAGGGAGTGCTTAAGTCAACCGATGGTGGTTCCACATGGACGCACCCCTGGTCAGCTGATAATGGATGGGTGACGTCATTAAAAATTTCGCCAGACTTTAGTGTGGATAAAGCCGTATTTTCTGCCGTGCGCAAAAAAGGATTTTACCTTTCGACGGATGGAGGGGATAGCTGGCAGCCAAGGAATAGCGGTTTATCATCACTCGCAATTAACTATGAACAGCTGGGAACATCGCTAGTCGAACTGTCGCCAGAGTTTTCAGAAGACCATACAATTTATTTTGGTACCGCTGACGGATTATACCTCTCTACAAACCAGGGGCAGCAATGGAATAGAGTGAGAGTAACTGGAAATACGCAACGCGAGATGATTCGAGCCATCGGTATGTCACCAGACTTTGCCAAAGATGGCACGATGTTTGTCAGCGTGAAAGGCCGGGGATTATATAAGTCGACTGACCGTGGGGTTTCCTTTTCTTCAGTTGCGCCAGGCCTGCTACAGAAGCAGAAAGTAATAAAACTGTTTAGGTTTTCATCAGACTATACCAGGGACCATACAATTTTCGCAGCAAGCGCAGAGGACCTTTATGTATCCCATGATTCAGGCGTCAACTGGATGAAGATTGAAAGGCCAATACGCTATGAGGATACAAAAGATAATATTGTCTATCATGGAACATGGAAGAGGAGTGATAACGAAAAATCCAGTACATGGAGTATACATAGATCCAATATGCCCGGTGCCAAAGCAGTGCTCTATTTTTATGGCAGGCAGGTGACCTGGTATGGGCCAAAGTCCAGTGAATATGGCACAGCAAAAGTATATGTTGATGGGAACCTGGTCGGGAAGGCTGAACAGTTTAGTTCTACGCCAGAAGATTTTGCACCGGTCTTTACCATTGATAACCTGCCTTTAGGTAATCACACACTTACGATTGAAGTCGAAAACAATGAAAGTGGAAATGTAACTGGCCACTATGTCGCAATTGATGCGTTGGAAGTTCTCTGAGTATCGGCCCCGGCTACTTTGATTGAGATTGTTGAAGCAGTTTGTCTCCATAGTCCCAGCAGGATAGTGGATTGCCGGTCAGCTGTGAAATCTCCTCTTTTTCCGGAAAATACACGGATTTCAGGAATTCTATATCTTCCGGTTTGATCGCATTCTTCGACAGAAAATCAAACCGGTCCAGGGGTTTTCCTACCATTGAATGCCCAATATCCTTGAATACTTTGCTGGCATAGTAGTTGAAGACTATTCGAGTCCAGCTCCAGCTGCGGTGAACGGGTTTATTGGGTAGTTCGGGTTTGAAGCTTGGGTCCAGACCAAGATATTGGTACGTTTCAGACAGGGTGTGAAGCCAGTTTTTCTTTATTTGGTCTTCAAAAATAATAATCCGTAGCTGATCTTCAGGGACTGTTTTTGTCCATGCGTTCAGATATTTGGCGTAATAACCATATTCAAGAATACGCAGTTTTGGATACTCGGTGGCAATTCGCTTGAGGCCCAATAATGGCGACAGCTCCCCCTGTTTCATCCAATGTGAATAGGCCGAAATTGCGCGACGAACCGGATCGCGTAATACCACGATAAACTTTGCATCTGGGAATTTCTGTAAAATAAGTTCCGGTATTGTCGGTAATGATTTATCCAGCTCAAGTTGATTTGATTTGTTGTACCAGTAGGGAACATGATCGTAAAAATGGGATGTGGATGCCTCACCGATAAGCTTGCTGGGATCAAGCCCTCTGAAATGATTGAAATACCACTCATCACCTTTGGCATAAAGCTCTGATGAGCCGAAGTAGTGGATCTCTTTCTCTGCAGGAAGTGAAGTGCCCGGATGCTGTTCCAACATGCTCCATAACCAGGTCGTTCCTGCCTTTTGTGCGCCAATAATGAAGAAATCCGGTGTGTTGTTTTTTACAGTACTCAACAGCGTAATCTCCTAAAACCCAAGCCAAGAGTGAGCATATGCGTTGGATCTGTCGAAAGCGCAAAAAGGGTTTAAGATCATACTCACTAACGCTACACTAAGTAAATTCTCACGACTAGAATCTGCTGGGAGCAGTGCAAATGAGGCCTTCATTCTGGCTGGGTAAAAAGGTACTGATTACTGGCCATACGGGGTTCAAAGGCAGCTGGTTGTCACTGTGGCTGCAAAAGGTGGGGGCAGATGTTGTCGGTTTTGCACTTGCGCCACCGACCTCACCAAATCTGTTCACCGTCGCAAATGTCGCCGATGGCATGAATTCCATTGAAGGCGATATGCGTGACCTTGAGCAGCTGGACGCTGTGGTGAGCAAACATAA
>CAZAZB010000589.1:0-2368 GCA_964489485.1 uncultured Pseudomonadales bacterium
ATCCCATCAATGTACACCCTGTATTTTGCGGGCTGGTGGGCCCGGAAACGGCAGGTTGGTTCCGGACGCCGATTAAATCACTCGAAGACTTCAAGGGATTAAAAATTCGTTTTGCTGGTCTCGGCGGCAAGGTATTGCAGCGACTCGGCGCCTCTGTAACGATGTTGCCCGGGGGTGAAATATTTCAAGCGTTAGAAAAAGGCGCTATCGATGCCACAGAATTCTCTATGCCAGCGGTTGACCAGATGCTGGGTTTCGATCGTGTGGCAAAATATGATTATTTTCCAGGTTGGCACCAGACCTTCACCTCCTCGCACCTGGTCGTCAATCTGGATGTCTGGCAGAATTTACCTGAGTCGGATCGAGTTCTGATTGAGATGGCTTGTACTGCTGGTGTCATCCGAAACCTTGCCCATGGTGAGGCGATACAAGGTGAAGTGTTGAAGGGATTCCCCGCTAAAGGGGTGACAGCCGTTAAATTCAGCCATGACATATTAAAAGAATTACAGAAGATAACCGACTCTGTACTGCAGGAAGAAGCTGATCGAGACGAGGACTTCCGGCGGATCTGGGCGTCACAAAAGGCATTTATGGAAACTTACCGTATATGGAAGGATCATGCCTACCTTCCCCGGGATTTTTAGTTTCCCATGGCGACCCTTGCATCTGCCGGGTATCGGCTAAACCTGCCCCATACGCGATTCTCTTCGGCCATTGATGGCATGATTAATCGGCTTGGTGACTGGGTATCATGGATATGGTTGTTCCTTTTGGCCATTATTGTGCTCAATGTTGTGATGAGATATGTCTTCTCTGAAGGGCGTGTCGAATTTGAGGAAATTCAGTGGCATCTATACGCCATTGGATTTTTGGTGGGTTTATCCTATGGCGTGGCATCAGATTCGCACATCAGGGTTGATGTGTTACGGGAGAAGATGACACCTGCCTTACAAGCCTGGATAGAACTCTATGGCATTATATTGCTGCTATTGCCATTCATCGTTCTTGTCCTGATCTCCGCAGTACCGTTATTGCAATATTCTTTCGCAACCGGTGAGGTGTCGGAAGCGCCGGGCGGCTTACCTTTCAGGTGGCTGATTAAAAGTGTGCTGGTTTTCGGCTTCCTGCTTTTGTTACTCGCTGTCATTGCAAGGCTAAGCCGCGTGTTCTGCTTTCTTTTTTCCTGGCCAGGAGAAAAAGGCTAGTGTCTGCTGGCGACATTCTATCGATACTGATGTTTGTATCGTTCATCGTTTTAATCTTCACTGGGTTCCCCGTCGCCTGGGTACTTGGCGGTCTGGCTGTCATCTTCACAGCCATTGGCATCGTTGCCAACGTGGATTTTGGGCTGCCGGTCTATGTTAGCTGGGACTTTACGTCACTCGTTGCTGATCGTATTTGGAATGTGATGAATAACTGGGTGCTGGTGGCACTACCCATGTTTATCTTTATGGGCCTGATGCTGGATCGGTCTGGCGTTGCGCAACGGCTGATGAAGAACATGGTGAAACTCTTTGGTGGTATTCGCGGTGGTCTTGCTATCACTGTGGCGTTTATTGGCATTTTACTGGCGGCGTCCACTGGTATAATTGGAGCCTCTGTTGTTCTGTTGGGTTTGTTGGGGTTGCCGCAGATGCTCGAACAAAATTATAAGCCAGAGTTGGCAGCCGGGACCGTTTGTGCGGTTGGAACCTTGGGTATTCTGATACCGCCCAGTATCATGCTGGTGTTGATGGCAGATCGTCTTGCCATGCCAGTGGGTGATCTGTTCCTGGGCGCGTTATTTCCTGGTCTTCTGCTAGGTACTTTGTTTGTTGTCTACATTCTAGGCTATGCTTATCTCTACCCGGAGGTAGCGCCGGTTCCTGAAAATAGGGCGAAAGTCGATGGAAGGCTGGTGCTGGATGTGCTCTTGTCCATCCTGCCGCCAGTGGGTTTGATACTCGCTGTTCTGGGTTCGATTTTTTTCGGTATTGCCACTCCCACCGAAGCCGCTGGTGTCGGTGCATTTGGTGCAACACTGCTTGCGGCGGCCAATCGTGAGTTGGACTTCTCTGTTCTACGAGATGTCGTACGTGAGACGACAAGGACAACAGCCTATATATTTGCCATCTTTCTGGGTGCCACAGCTTACTCTCTTGTGCTCAGGGGACTCGGCGGTGATGCTTTGATTGCTGGATTGCTCAAGGGACTCCCATTCAGTCCTGATATGATCCTGATCACGATTTTGTTTTGTACATTTCTGCTGGGTTTCTTCCTCGACTGGATTGAAATTACTTTGATTATTCTGCCACTGGTCAGTCCCGTGGTGACGCATCTGGGTTTTGACCTCGTGTGGTTTACCGTTTTGTTTGCGGTATGCTTACAG
>CAZAZB010000590.1:0-2364 GCA_964489485.1 uncultured Pseudomonadales bacterium
CCATGGTTGTTGCCTCGAGCACCGACGAAACTGGAAGGCCATTGGCTGTGTCGAGTCGAAGAACAAGGCGGAATTGCGGACATTAAACGGAGGTGTGCATGATCCGATCCATCATTGACGGAACGCTCAAAAACCAAGTGCTGGTGTTTATGGCCACGGGTTTTCTCATTTTGGGTGGACTTTGGGCGGTACAAAGTATCTCCCTGGATGCCATTCCGGACCTCTCCGACGTACAGGTGATTTTGTTCACGGAGTTTCCTGGTCAGGCTCCGCAGGTTGTGGAGGATCAGGTGACCTACCCGCTCACCACAACGATGCTGCAGGTCCCCAGAGCCAAGCTGGTTCGTGGCTACTCCTTTTTCAACTACTCCTTTGTCTATATTATTTTTGAAGAAGGAACGGACATGTACTGGGCGCGTTCACGAGTGCTCGAATATGCCAATTCCGCAGCACAAAACTTGCCAAATGGCGTTCAGCCTGTGCTCGGACCTGACGCTACGGGCGTCGGCTGGATTTATGAATATGTACTCATCGATAAAACCGGGAAGCACGACTTGTCCGAGCTGCGCTCTCTACAGGATTGGGTCATTCGATATCGGCTGGAGACGGTAAAAAATGTGTCCGAGGTTGCCTCCGTAGGTGGATTTGTCAAGCAATATCAGGTTGAGGTAGATCCCGATATTCTGTTGGGCTACAACATACCCTTGTCGAAAGTAAAAGCAGCGATTATGGAGTCGAATAATGATGTTGGTGGCCGTCTGGTGGAGATGGCTGAAACCGAATATCTGGTTCGCGGGCTTGGCTACATAAAATCTATAGATGATCTGAACCAAATTCCTGTCGGTGCTGATTTGAACGGCACTCCCATCCGGTTAATGGATGTGGCTCATGTACATCTGGGGCCAGAGCTAAGGCGCGGCGCAGTAGATTACAATGGCACGGGTGAGGCCGCCGGTGGCATCGTCGTGATGCGTTTCGGCGAGAACGCTTTAACGACCATTCAGGCTATCCGAGCAAAAATAGACGAATTACAACAAGTTATGCCGGAAGGTGTGGAAATTGTACCTGTGTATGATCGCGGCGCCTTGATCGAAAGGGCTGTGGACAACTTGAAGGAAAAACTGTTAGAGGAATTTGTCGTTATTGCCCTGGTCTGTATGGTCTTTCTGATGCATTTCCGTTCTGCACTCGTCGCCATCATCACTTTGCCCATGGGTATGCTGGTTGCATTCATCCTAATGCGATGGCAAGACCTGTCGGCAAACATTATGTCGCTAGGCGGAATAGCGATTACGCTTGGTGCAATGGTGGATGGCGCGATTGTACTCATTGAAAATGCCCACAAACACCTTGAGCAGGATGAAAAGAAGAAGGGATCGGAACTCACCATTCCGGAGCGGTGGTCGGCAATTCGTAACGCTTCGAACGAGGTAGCGCCTGCCTTGTTTTTTTCGCTGCTAATTATCACTTCATCGTATCTTGTGATTTTCACTTTAGAGGGACAATCCGGGCGGTTGTTCAAGCCACTGGCGTTTACCGCTACCTATATCATGGCTGCTGCGGCTGTGCTTGCAGTAACTCTGGTGCCTTTACTGATGGGATATCTTATCCGGGGCAAGATCATGCCAGAGGAAAAAAACCCGGTGAATCGTTTTCTCAAATTCATACACGGGCCAGCCCTTGCCAACGCTCTGAAATTTAAGTGGGTCACGCTTACCGTTGCTTTACTTGTACTGTTGAGCGTGGCCTATCCTCTGGCGAAACTGGGCAGTGAGTTCATGCCACCCCTGGATGAAGGAGATATTCTCTATATGCCCACTGCTCTTCCGGGCATCTCCATTACGAAGGGGAAAGAGCTGATGCAACAGATGGACAAGATCATAATGACTTTCCCGGAAGTACAATCCGTATTTGGTAAGAATGGGCGAGCAGAGACATCCACCGACCCGGCTTCTCTGGCCATGACAGAAATTACAATCCGCGTTAAACCCAGGGAAGATTGGCCAGATCCTTCGAAAACCACCGCACAACTGGTTGATGAAATGGATAAGGCAATCCATTTCCCAGCGGTGGCTAATGCATGGGGTTTCCCGATCAAGACACGCATTGATATGTTGTCAACTGGCATCAAGACACCGGTAGGTATCAAGATCATAGGCTCCGATCTTTCAATTCTTCAACGGGTCGGAAAAGACATTGAAGGCGTTCTCAATATGTTGCCAGATACAAAATCAGCCATGGGTGATCGCGCGATGGGTGGATATTATATTGATTTCGATATCGATCGTGCAAAAGCGGCACGCTATGGGCTGAGCATCAAAAATGTGCAGGATGTCATTCAATCTGCCATCGGCGGTATGAATA
>CAZAZB010000591.1:0-2364 GCA_964489485.1 uncultured Pseudomonadales bacterium
CTTCCGCTGTCTGGACCTCGACATGGCTGGAACCAGTACACGCAACCGTCGTTGAACCGACTGCATTCAACAAACCTTCGTATTGTAATTCAGTGATGGCACCATTACCGAGAAGAATATCCAGCAAAGCCTTGTCCGCCGCTAGCGAACTAGAGCCGTAGAATATGAAGGAAACCAGTACAGCAGCCCGAAAGCCATAGCCAGATGAGAGGAAGAGGTTCATAGATCAAACTCCTGATTTGTTTTTTTCTTCAAGGTATCGCATTAATTGCCAATGCACGAGGTACACCATTAGGTTGGCGGAGAGATTAGAGGGGTTTTTTAAAGATTTGATAAAGAAACAAAAAAGATTATCGCTATGTAATATCCAGTTCGAAACTATTGTATATTCAGGCTATCCAAAACATTTAATCTGACAGATCCAGGAACGCACATGACCAGACAAGACCAGCTAACATCCGCCGCACAAGGCTATATTGACCGTGAACAATTTTGTGGAATCGAATGGCGAGTGGAAGCTGCCGGTGAAGCACTTGCCTCTGGAAAGGTGGGTGTCGCGGATAAAGCCTCTGGCAGAGAAATACCGGACGGTGCTCTCTACCGGATCTATTCCATGACCAAGCCTATCGTTTCGGTCATGGCATTGATATTGATAGAACAGGGGAAGCTTCGACTGTACGACATGCTACCGCAATTTAATTCGGCCTTTCGAAGTATGCGGGTACTTCTGCCCAGTGGAGTATTAGAGCCAGCACAAAGGCCCATTCTTGTTGAAGATCTTTTTACTCACCGCGCAGGCTTTACCTACGAGTTTATTGCAGGCTGCCACATCGCACCCGGATACGATGCAATAGACCTGGCAAGCGATGGTGCCTGCTCGCTAGATGAAATGATGGCGAAGCTTGCAACACAGCCACTTGCATTTCAGCCGGGTAGTCAGTATCGCTACAGTGTTTCCACTGACGTTCTTGCTCATGTTTGTGAAAAGGCAACCGGCAGAACCATGCAAAGCCTGCTGAAAGAATACATACTGGAGCCGCTCGGTATGAGCGACACAGACTACTATGTACCCGATGACAAGCAGAATCGAATCATGTCGATGTACGGTGTCTCCGATGTTAAGGACATGTCATTTCTGAACCCACCTGAGAAACAAGAACTGATTCCATCTGACGTAGAGGATATGTACCCATCGAAGAATCCCGATTATAGCCGAGGTGGGCATGGGCTCTACTCCACACTCGACGATTACTTCAAATTTGGACAAATGCTATTAAGTGGCAAGAGCAAGAACGGAGATACCCTATTGTCACGCAAGATGTTGGAGATGATGACATCAAACCGACTCCCTGATTCCCAACTCCCCATGCGAATTGGGCTCAATGCACTACCAGGCTATGGTTGGGGCCTTGGGGTTCGCGTGATGATGGACATAGGGAAGTCGTTAGCACTGACCGGTCAAGGTGAATTTGGCTGGGCTGGTGCAGCCAGCACCTATTTTTGGGTGGACCCGAAAGAGCAGATGGTGGGTGTGATTATGTCGCAATATTTGGGCGCTATTCTTCCCCTGTCAGACGATCTGCGAAGTGCGGCGTATCAGATGATGAGATAGAACAGGTGTTACGTCATTAGGACCACTTGGAGGCACGTCTAATTCGATAAAGCTGTTCGTCAGAGTTAATCAAGATCAACGTACTTCAAGAACATCAACATCAAAGAGAGGTCAGGAGTTATGCACCTATATACACAAAGCGCGTCACCCAATGGTCAGCGTGTCTCTATCTTTATGAAAGAGAAGGGAATCGAACTTCCCACCAGTGAAATTGACTTGAGAGCTGCCGAGAATTTGAGCGAGGACTACAGGTCAAAAAACCCATTTGGTCGTGTTCCAGTGCTTGAATTGGACAATGGCATGTTTCTTTCTGAAAGCCAGGCGATATGTAAATACCTCGAGGGATTGCATCCTCAACCTAACTTATTTGGTGAGAATTTTGAAGAAGCCGCCATTATCGAAATGTGGTCACGCCGCGTAGAACTTAATGTACTTATGCCTGTTGCTCAGGCATTTCGTAATATCACCGGTTTTTTCAAAGATCGTGAGAAAACGGTGCCTGAATGGGGCGAAGTTTCGGCTGAGGTAGCGCAAGCTTCTGTGTCTCTCTTCAATGATCATCTTGCAACAAGCACCTACCTCGCGGGTGAACGCTTTACCATTCCAGACATGACACTGGCTATTACATTGGGGTTTGCTAAAAATGTCGGCCAGGACTTGTTTGGCACTGAGCATATTGACCGCTGGTATCAGCTAGTCAATGAAAGACCTTCTTTTATGTAGAATGGCAGGTTTTCAGTAGCCCAGAACAG
>CAZAZB010000592.1:0-2360 GCA_964489485.1 uncultured Pseudomonadales bacterium
GGAACCTCTGATTAAGTTCGGACCGCCGAACCGCTTTTGTGCCAGCACGGCGTTAATCAGAGCTTCCTTAGATCAATCTCTATTGAATCAGTTAAGGTGGATCAATGTAAGTTGGGTCAAATCAGTTCGGTCAATTAAATCCGGTCAGTGAAGCTGGATGGCTAAAGTTGGATTATTAAAAATGAGCGCTGATTATTCCTCAATCAGATGGGCCAGACAACCGCGCCAGATTCAACAATATACTAGTTGATAACCCAGTGTAATAGTGACTTAGACGATCCTGTCCAGCTCATTGTGTATGACAGATACACATTGTGACGCCTGTAGCATCACTGGGCCAATCGATAGCTTGATGACGCCTTGCCGTTGAAGAGACTTAAAGGTCTTTTTCGGCATGGGGATATGATCCGTCAGCAGAAAAACTGGATTGGTGAGATCCGGCGATTCTCGAATATCCGTACCCTTGCGATCGAGTATATAGACATGACCTTCTTCAGCCTTTTGTTTCACCAGTCGCTCGAAACTAATCGCGGTCACATTCAGGCCATTGTCACAGGATATTTTCTGTTCTTTAGCCAGGTTTTTCGCATCATCCAACGCAGCGGCACAGGTGCCCAGAAGGGCACTTTCAGTCAAGCCTCCAAGTGATCCGATGGCATCTCCGGCAATGGTGATCGCCCTTGAATAATCCGAACTATCTTCGAGCACCAGCGTCAGAACCGTATCATCGCGATGGCCCTTGGAGATGAACAAGGCATTGATAATGATCTGTGCGAGATACTCCACGTGGGCACCCTCACCGACCGACGCTAGAAAATTCACCGGGTCTACCGGTGCTTTTCTTGCCCGGACGATGAATTCACGCAACGCTGTTCAAGCCTGATTCAACCGCTGCCTTCTACAAGTCTCGATCTTTATTTGAGGCACTTGTACACCGCCTGCACGAGACCAAAGGATCTTGGATCACCCAATAACCCATCGAACATCTTGTTCATCACAAATGAGACTGACATCCGGGCATCCTGATCCACCAAAATACTGGAACCACCCCAGCCTCCCCAATAACAACTATTGGCATTCGGAGAGATGGGTAAAACCTCCGAGTTCAAACCAAAACCCAGACCGAATCGAATAGGCACACCCAGCGCAAGATCTGTGCCCGAGATTCGCTCTTCCATGACCGATTCAGCGACTTCTTTTGACAGCAGATCCACGCCAAAAGCCGATCCTTTGCAGGCAAGCGGTGCTTGCAGTCGAGCAACAGATCGCGCATTGCCATGTCCATTGGCCGCTGGGATTTCCGCTTTACGCCATTCATCAGTCCAGGAATTGGTGGCTGGCGACCAGGGATTTCTAAAAGTCCTGGCTGCAATCGAATCGGGATCATCACCGGCTTCTAACCTCCCGCTTCCAGATGGGATCAGATTACCAATGCGACCAAACTCGGAATCAGGTACGCCAATAAAGAAATCTGCATTCAACGGACCTGCTATGTTCTTCTGGAAGAACTCACCGATAGACTCACCCGTTATTCGCCGGACAATCTCACCAATCAGGTATCCCTGAGTCAAAGCATGATAGCCAGTCGCTGTGCCTGGCTCCCACCAGGGTGCCTGTTCTGCTAACAATGTAGTGATCTTCTGCCAATCGTATAAATCAGCGGGTTCAACAGGGACGTCCATACCAGAGAGCCCTGCTGCGTGGTCCATGACGTGCCAGACCTTGACATCGCCTTTACCTGCCGCAGCAAATTCCGGCCAGTAGTCTGCAACATTGGCATCAAAATCAAGCTGCCCGCGATCTGCCAGCAACAGCGCACAAAGGAACGACATAGTCTTGGTCGTACTGTAAACATTGACGATGGTATTTTCCTGCCAGGGCTTCGTCTTCTCTTCATCCAGATGACCACCCCAGATATCAATCACCATCTCGCCATCAATGGTCAGCGCGAAGGATGCGCCCACGTCATTGCCTTGTTCGATGTTCGAGGCGAATATCTCACGCACACTGGCAAATTTTTCATCACATTGACCTTCTACTACTGCTGACATTCTTTGGTTCCTGATTTTTTGTTACTAATGGGTTGTTTTATGCTCTTAATGTATCACAGCAGTCAAGATCGTTTTATTGCAGCAGTTCAAACACACTATCCCAACGCCCGACCCTGCTCTGCCGGTCAGTTCTTCGCCCATCGCGCCGGTACAGAGTATCGCCCCAGGGAAGCTCTGATTAATGGCATATTTTTGTCAGAACAAGGCAGCGCATCGAGAGGTAAATCACGAATATGCCTTAAATTCGTGATTTATTTCGAGGTGTGCTAACGCCGTGCTGGCACAAAAGCGGTTCGGCGGTCCGAACTT
>CAZAZB010000593.1:0-2360 GCA_964489485.1 uncultured Pseudomonadales bacterium
GGTTGGTTTGCCATATATCTTTTGCAACCTTACCTGTGAAGCTGATTATCATAAAGGGAAATATTGTATCGCTATACCGAATAGTGTAATAGTGCATAACGCTGCAGTCAAGCTGTGAAGTTGGCATTGAACGGAAGGGGTTGAATGAGGCGCTTCGGTGTTAGTGTTTTACCGGCAACCAGAAGGGCTGGGGAATTTGATTGTTGAGAAAGCGTTAAGGTCGGTGGTTGATTTTGGTTCGTTGAACCAGCGTATTGCCTATGTTTGGTTATTTTGGGAAGTCCTTGCTGGCTGCAAACGTTCGATAGCCTGTGGTCATGGCCCGTGCGCAGGCCGCAGGTGTCGGTCCACCCTTAAAAAAGCCCTGGCAGGGTTCCCGAATGAGCTCCGGCATTTCCCGCCTGACCCAGGCGGCGGCATCATGGTAGACCTGCAGGTCATTGGAGGTCGTTTCCACAGAGATGATCACGTTCTCATTGAATGAAATATGGAAAGTGTCCGTTACGTTGAAATCGATACCGAGGGCCAACATCGGATCATCACGAACGGTAATGGAACACTTGACCCGGTGAGGAAGTTCTTTCACACAGGGCTTTCTTTCGATAATTTCATAGTTCCCTCCCTCTGCCCAACCCTGATAGTACGAAATAGAGGGTATTGATGCGCTTGCAGAGGACATCAGTATTTCCAGTCTTTCCAGGTCATAGGAATAAAATGCATCGATGAGTAATTCAGAGCGAGTTAGTTGAAAATCATCGGGGCGATTTGATGCACAGGAGAGAAGCGCCGCCAGTAGGAACACTGTGGTTCCTATTCGAGTCAAGTCCCACCCCCTGGTCTCTTGCAGCCTCGGTTTCTCACAAATTTCGCAATACTTCATTGGATCGAAAAGGAATCGATAACTGCGTTAACAGAGAAAGCTGCCGTCCCGTTCCATTGCCAATTCGCTCAATGGTATCTTTGCTCGAGAATGTCCGGAAGATTCTATCCCACAGGATAACAACGCAACCATAGTTGGTGTTGCTCTCATCGTAGTCGCAAGAATGGTGCAGCTGATGCCACTCCGCGGTATTAAACACCCAGCCAAATAAACCTGAGACGAGTGGTAGGTTAGCGTGGTTCACATGCGCCGATACAGTCCTGAAGACAACGATCACCGCCACAACACCCTCACTTGCGCCCAGATAGGCAAGAGCGATCGCAGAGCCCAGATTCAATCCCAAAAATTCTAACGGATGTGTCCGGTCTGTTCGGCCGACGCTCATTTTAGTAATATGGTGGTGCGTGGCATGGATCCGCCACAGGAACATGAAACGGTGTTGAAGCCGGTGAGCCCAATATCCAATGAACTCGATGGCGATGATGCCGATCAGTGCCATGCCGATCAGCCCCGCCATACTCTCAGCCTCAAGCTGAAAAGGAAAATTGGAGGCATCCCGTAGCGAAGCGAAAGCTACTGAGATAGGTGTGCTGTAGTGTTCATCAAATAAAGGCACCCAGATTAAGTAGGTGGCCAGAACCCAGAATAAATCTTCAGCAATGTCACGCCAGTTAAGCAGCCAATCTTTCCGCCGGGGGACCAGGTACTCCAGCGCCAGAATCAACAGGATTGGAAGAAATATCAATACTGATACCAACAAGCCGATATCCATCCACCCACGGGTGACCACGCTTGCCGTTAGAATGGTGCAACCGAAGACAAATATGGGTTGAGGCAATGACCAAAGGAATTTCAGAAAGGATTGTTTATCCATAAAGTAGCGACCCCCTTTTTTAGCTGTTCCCGCAGTACCGTTTGTAGTGTCCTGTGCGCTTGAAAGACGGCTTACACATTTCGCAGTTAATTAAACTGTCCTCCGATAACCTCTGATAACTGCACAAAAAACATACGCTTCAATCAGTCTGGTGAGTCCCCGTACTTGCTCATCCATACACTGATTGCCTCGGGCACGCCATCATCGAAAACGTCTTCCATTTTCTGGATAGCATTACCTTTATATGTCAGAAATTCGCGCCCGGAGATGGTCAGGTCTGGCTTCCCCTGTTTTGCAAAAGTAAGTTTCCAGACCAGCGTGACGACATTCGCCTCTTCGGTAGGTGGTGGACCTTCCCCTAATGTGCGCGAGTCGAAACGGCGATCAAGCGAATTGATGCTATCCCGAAGCGCCTGTAAGACATTGTCCCGGCCGCTTGCCTCAGTGCCATCGCCTGGCAAGTAAACAGCATCGTCAGTGAAATATTGTTCCAGCCTTTGCCAGTTATCGTCGATGAACGTTTCTTCGAACGCTCCTGCATACTCAACAAACTTCTCGAGATTTGACATGACTTTCTCCTGAACGGTTAGTATCTTTGCAGGATAG
>CAZAZB010000594.1:0-2360 GCA_964489485.1 uncultured Pseudomonadales bacterium
GAGTGACTCCCGATGAACGTGTGATTGAAGCATCGCCAGATGACCTTGGATTAGCCCGAATTGAAAACACAGATCGTTTTCTGGTTGCGGCACTGGGTTTAGTCGTCTCGTCAGATTAGTCAAACGAATAGTGCCTGGAAAATAGCACAAGAGAAAGAGCACCATTCGAAAGGTACAATAGTCGCCATAAGCCGTAGGACACTGAATATGATTATAGCGTTAGACCATATCGCCATCGCCGTCCCTGATCTGGAAAAGGCAATCAGTCGTTTCCTCAATGATTTTGGGCTGAAATATGAAGGTACGCAGGACGTGGAGCGGGCAAAAACCAGCACCGCTTTCTTCCCACTGGATGGCACCAGTATTGAACTGGTGCACCCGCTGAACGGCGAGGGTCCACTGGTGCAGTATTTGGAAAAACGTGGTCCAGGGCTGCACCATATTTGTTTTCGGACCGATGATATTGATTCGGACATAGAAAACCTCAAAGCTAAAGGCTATCAGTTTCTTGCTGACGAACCTTCACCCGGTGCCCATGATACGCGGGTGATATTTATCCATCCGAAATCCTGTGATGGCGTCTTGATTGAACTTAACGAATATCCGAAGGATCACTGATGACTGAAAAAGAATCTAACAAACCGTCAGCCTCCCTGGCGGAATGGGAAGACCTCGCACTCAAGCAGCTGCGAGGTAAACCTGTTTCATCGCTGAATACCGATACCGCCGAAGGCATCGAAATGAAGGCGCTTTACACCCGTGCCGATTTGAATGACGTCGACTTTTCGGAATCTATGCCTGGAATGGAACCTTTTGTGCGCGGTCCACAGGCGACCATGTACGCAGGACGCCCCTGGACGATTCGCCAGTATGCTGGTTTTTCAACCGCTGAAGAATCCAATGCTTTTTATCGCCAACTACTTGCGGAAGGGGGCCAGGGTGTGTCCGTTGCCTTTGATCTTGCGACCCACAGGGGCTATGACTCCGACCATGAGCGAGTCACCCATGATGTGGGCAAAGCAGGCGTTGCCATTGATTCGATTGAAGACATGAAGATTCTGTTCGACGGGATTCCACTGGACAAGATTTCCGTTTCCATGACCATGAATGGCGCTGTGCTGCCGATATTGGCGGGCTATATCGTTGCTGCAGAAGAGCAGGGTGTCGCGCAATCAGACCTTTCTGGCACCATTCAGAATGATGTCCTGAAGGAATTTCTGGTACGCAATACCTATATCTATCCGCCGACACCATCGATGCGCATCATTGGCGACATTATTGCCCACTGCACGGAAAACATGCCGCGCTTTAATACCATCTCGATCTCTGGCTATCATATTCAGGAAGCGGGTGCAGATGCCGCGCTGGAATTAGCCTATACGCTAGCCGATGGAAAAGAATACATTCGTACCGCACTCAATGCCGGTTTAAAGATTGACGATTTTGCACCGCGATTGTCCTTCTTCTGGGGCATCGGCATGAACTTTTACATGGAAATTGCAAAGCTTCGCGCCGCGAGGATGCTCTGGGTTCGAATTGTGGAGGAGTTCAAGCCGCAGAATCCCAAATCTAAAATGTTGCGTACCCATTCGCAGACATCAGGTTGGTCATTAACCGAGCAGGACCCTTACAACAATGTAGTGCGTACAACCATTGAAGCCATGGCTGCTGTTTTTGGCGGTACTCAATCCCTGCATACTAACGCCCTGGATGAGGCGATCGCGCTACCTTCAGAATTTGCAGCAAGGATCGCCAGAAATACCCAGCTAATCTTGCAGGAAGAAACAGGCATTACCGATGTGATCGATCCCTGGGGTGGCTCCTACATGATGGAATCCCTGACCAAAGAAATCGCCGACAAAGCCTGGGCGTTGATAGAAGAAATCGAAGGTTATGGCGGCATGGCCAAAGCCATTGAATCGGGGTTGCCGAAACTCAAGATTGAAGAAGCTGCAGCACGCAAGCAAGCGCTCATCGACAAGGGTGAGAAGGTCATTGTTGGCGTGAATAAATATACGACGGATCAACAGGATGATATTGATACGCTAGAGATTGATAATACTGCTGTCCTTAAAAGCCAGCTAAAGCGATTGAAGACCGTCAAAGAGACGCGAGATGAGAAGGCTGTAATAGATGCCCTGGCAGCGATCAGTGAAGCCGCCAAAAGCGGTACAGGAAATCTGCTTGGGCTCTCGATTAATGCGATGAGGGCCAGAGCAACGGTAGGGGAGGTGTCAAGCGCGATGGAAGAGTCCTACGGTCGATTCAAAGCAGAATCGCAAACGATCTCTGGTGTTTATGGTGGTTTCTATCAGGATGATGATGATTGGCAGAAGATCATTAAACGAGTGAAACAGTTT
>CAZAZB010000595.1:0-2356 GCA_964489485.1 uncultured Pseudomonadales bacterium
AATCGAGCTTGAAAGAACAGAACCTGATCGTGGCTGCAGGAAAGCTAGGGGCCAGTCCGTCACCTGCCAATCAACAATTTGAATACTCGATTCAGGCACAGGGTAGACTCAGGACACCCGCCGAATTTGGTCAAACGATTATCCGTGCCACCAGCGACGGGAGTTTTGTGCGCCTTTCAGATATTGCGCGAATAGAGCTGGCGTCGGAAAATTACAGTATCGTTGCCAAGCGGAATAACAAGGATACGGCATTCCTGGTTATCTACCAGTTACCCGATGCAAATGCGACAGAAGTTGCGTTGAAGGTAAAAGAAGAAATGAAGCGGCTGTCTGTCAGCTTTCCCGATGGCTTGGGTTACGACATCCCATTCGATACGACCGAATTTATTGATCGCTCAATCGATGAAGTAATCAAAACATTATTCGAAGCGGTTGCACTGGTTATCTTTGTTGTATTTATCTTTCTCCAGAATTGGCGCGCGACACTTATTCCGGCCATTACCATTCCGGTATCCCTGATTGGTACTTTTATTTTCATGAACCTTATGGGCTATTCGATCAATACCATCACGTTATTTGGTCTGGTGCTGGCGATTGGCATTGTTGTTGATGATGCCATTATCGTCATTGAAAATGTGGAACGCATCCTGAAGGAAGATCAGCTGCCGATAAAAGACGCGGTCGAGAAGGCGATGCAGCAGGTCACCGGCCCCATTATAGCGACGACTCTTGTGTTAATGGCAGTCTTCGTACCTGTTGCTTTTATGCCGGGTATCACGGGCGAATTGTATAAACAGTTTTCTGTCACCATATCGTTTGCGGTGCTTATTTCGTCAGTCAATGCACTCACCCTAAGCCCTGCCTTGTGTAGCATTTTGCTGGGTTCAGGCATGAAACCGATACCAGCGTTGTCCTTTTTCGAGAGGGGTATGGATCGTCTCACCCGGGGTTATTCTTCACTGATAGGGAATATGCTTAAAAGTGCAGGTCGTACTGGCATGTTTGCACTTGTTATTTTTGCCGCTACGGGTTGGTTGATGGTTTCTGTGCCGACTGCCTTTGTACCGGGTGAAGACCAGGGGTATCTCTTTGTTGACGTACAGTTGCCGGATGCTGCTTCAACGATTCGAACAGAGCAGGTGATGTCCAAAATCTCGGATATCATCAAGGCAGATCCGGCAGTCACCGATGTCATCACCGTCGCTGGTACTTCTTTGTTAGGGGGCTCGGCTTCGAACAATGGGCTGGCGATTATCATCCTCAAAGATTGGGAAGAAAGAACGGAGCCGTCGCTCGGTTTAAGCAGTATCATAGAACGGTTGATGGGTCAGTTGTGGGGAATGCCTGACGCTCAGGTAATGGTTTTCAACCCACCACCAATTCCAGGGTTGGGGAACAGTTCCGGTTTCGAGTTTCGTGTGCAGGACGCGGAAGGTCGTGATCCTGTACTACTCGCACAAGCAGCCAATGGGCTTGTTTACGATGCCAACCAGGATCCAGCGCTGAATCGGGTTTTTAGTACCTTTCGCGCAAATGTCCCACAGTACAAACTGGAAGTGGATAGAAACAAGGTGAAGGCGCAGGGCATTGTATTGAGCGATATCTTCAAAACCTTGCAGGCTCAGTTAGGCTCACTCTATGTTAACGACTTCAACCAGTTTGGTCGCACCTATCGTGTCATGATACAGGCAGACAGCCAGTTTCGAGCTGCCCCGGAGGACCTGCGCTACTATTACGTGAGAAATGCAAAGAATGAAATGGTCCCTCTAAGTACTTTGGGTACATTGACCCCGGTGCTGGGTCCAGTGAGCATCAATCACTTTAACCTCTACCGAAGTGTTAGTGTCACCGGACAGGCTGCCACCGGATATTCCAGTGGTGAAGCGATATCAAGTATGGAGCGGTTGGCCGACGGGCTACCCACCGGTTATATCTATGAATGGGCAGGTCAGTCGAAACAGGAAATTGAGGCGGGCGATATTGCACCAATATTGATGGCGCTGGCAATAATCTTTGTCTATTTGTTTCTGGTGGCTCAGTATGAAAGCTGGTCAATACCTTTTTCTGTTATTGGCGCTGTACCCCTGGCATTGTTCGGCACCATGCTGACACTCTATCTTGTCGGCCTGGCTAACAACATCTATGCCCAGGTAGGTATCGTTTTGTTGATTGGTTTGTCTACCAAGACTGCTATTTTGATCGTTGAATTTGCAATGGACTTAAGAGCCGCAGGTGAAAGTATTTATGATGCAGCATTAAATGCTGCGCGCTTGCGATTCAGAGCTGTATTGATGACCGCGTTTTCTTTCGTCCTCGGGGTCTTGCCGCTTGTTCTTGCATCGGGCGCGGGTGCTGC
>CAZAZB010000596.1:0-2350 GCA_964489485.1 uncultured Pseudomonadales bacterium
ACATGGTTTGATATGCCGGCTGCAAATGATGCCAGTGTCGCTTTGATCGCCGTCGTCGTCATGTTTTTGATCCCCAATGGTCGCGGCGCGAGATTACTAGATTGGGAAACTGCTGCAAAAATACCCTGGGGAATGCTGATCCTTTTCGGCGGTGGCATTGCCCTGGCGAAGGCATTTGTTGCGTCAGGACTTTCTGGTGCCCTGGGTGAACTACTCTCTGGCGTGGCGGGACTGCCGATTATATTGGTCATTGCCCTGATCTGTCTGACCATTACCTTCTTGACAGAAATGACCAGTAACACGGCAACAACGGCACTGATGATGCCTATCCTTGCTGCGGCAGCACTGGCGATTGGTATTGACCCCGCACTACTCATGGTACCGGCTGCAATGAGCGCAAGTTGCGCCTTTATGCTCCCCGTGGCTACCGCACCGAATACCATTATGTTTAGTACGGGAAAGTTCTCCATCAAGCAAATGGCACGAGAAGGGTTCGTTTTGAATCTCATTGGCGTGACGGTTATTACGGCTGTGTGTGTGACTCTCCTCTAACTATCTTTCTCGAACAAGACCCGGTGTTTTGTCACTGAGATAATCATCACGATCTTTTCGATCTAGTTTACTCAACCGTTTGATAGCATCGGTAAATTTGTCGATGTCACCCTGATTCTCCACCAGGATTTGTTGAAAAGCCGCTACCCAGCCATTGTAATCAGCAAGTGTGCCAAGTTTTGCGTTGTTAATCTCCGACTTCATCCAGTACTCATAGTCGGTGGCGCCATCCCATCGGGCTTGTTGTTTCTCATAAGCAGAACGCAGTTCCTTTATGGCAATGTCCTTCTGATGGCGCTTGTCTGCATCCACCTCGCTATGCAAATATATCTCGTTTAGCTTGTCTCTAGTTTCCTTAATAAGCACCAATACTTCTGCGCGTCTTACCCGACTAGACAGGTATTTCTGGTAAGAAACTTCTTCCCCTCTGTCGATAAGCCAACGCCTGAGCGACAGATCTTCAATAGCAACGGCAAAGCTTTCATTGAACTGTGTATCCCCCTGCAGATATACAATCTTGTGGGCCAGTTCGTGAAATAACAGCCGTGCAATATTAACGTCACTTCGTCGAAGAAAGGTGTCCAGAACGGGATCGGAAAACCACCCAAGTGTGGAATACGCCGCCACCCCACCAACAAACACATCGTAGCCTTCGTCCTTCAGTGTGGCAGCATACTGATTCGCACGATTCTCATCAAAATAACCCCGATAACTCACGCAACCGGCAATGGGGTAGCAAAAAGTTTCCATTTGTAGCGAAAATTCAGGTGCGGCAAAAACATTCCAGACGATATATGGCTTACCCGTTTCCACATAGCTCGAATAGGTGTCACCCACAGGGAACCCCAGGCTATCCTCTGCATACTCGAGTAGATTGGTGACAAGCTGCAATTTTTTCTTGATACTCTCATCTGTATCCGGGTCCGATATAATGAGAGCAATGTCTTTCCGATGCCATAAGAGTGCAGTCTGCCCGGCTACTGCCTGGGAATAGTAAGACAAACTGCTACACCCAATCAGATTGGTAAGTAGTATAGTGGCAAGTATGATGCCCGGCGTGAGTCGCCATAAGTTCGGTCGATTGTAAATTTGAGGGGTTCCCTTGTTAAGTTTTCTACCTGGTGTGGTTCGTGGCACCTTGTCTTACATATTTTTGTTTTTCAACACGATATTCTGGTGTCTGCCGCTCTATTTGTTCGCCTTGCTACGCTATCTCGGTCCAGCTTCCACCGGACCGTGGCTTACCCGGCGCGTGATACAGATTGCCGAATTCTGGATCGATTCCAACAACTGGATCATTGACCTGTTCCAGAAGCTGGAGATTGAAATCGAAGGTATACAGGAGCTCGACCATTCTGGCTGGTAGCTCGTCCTCTGCAATCATCAGACCTGGGTCGATATCATTGTCTTACAACGGGTGTTTAATAACAAAATCCCCTTCCTTAAATTTTTTATCAAACAACAATTAATTTATACACCCGTCATCGGTATCGCCTGGTGGGCATTGGATTTCCCCATCATGAAGCGCTACTCCGCTGATTTTTTAAAGAAGCACCCGGAACTCCGTGGCAAGGATCTGGAAGCGACCAGGCGCTCTTGTGAAAAGTTTAAGCTAACGCCCGTCACGATCCTAAATTTCCTTGAAGGGACACGTTTCACTGCCGAAAAACGTGATCAACAGAAGTCGCCATATAAACACCTATTGAAGCCAAGGGGTGGCGGCGCAGCCCTGGTGATCAGTTCACTGGGTGACAGGATAGATAGTGTCCTGAATGTCACGATCAACTACCCGGAGGGT
>CAZAZB010000597.1:0-2348 GCA_964489485.1 uncultured Pseudomonadales bacterium
ACCCATCCATGGGGCCTGACTTTCGGCCGTCCTGGCCTCGAGTCTGCTGCAAGGGCACCCCCCGATCAAGCATGCTAAGTGGGAATACCAAACTCTTCTCACTGAGTCGCGATCTACCAAAACGCGCCGATAGGACCAGGAAACACCACTGGGCTCTCAAGGCCATCTTTGTTCACACTCGCAACACCAAATAGATAATTATCAATTACAACATTCTTGAGCGTAAATTCACTAACATTGCCGACTTCTCTCGACCAGCGCCATTGCGCATCGGTTGTCAGGCGCCAATATATTTTATAGCTCGCAGCACCCTGCACTTTCTCCCACAGTAAGGTTGTATCCGGCGATACCATCCCTTCAATGGTGACATCAGAGGGTGGTGCCGGTGCCCATGCCATCGATGCAAGCGTGACAGCATTGAGTGCTGTGAGTTTTGCAGCATAATCAAAATCGACAAACTCGATAACATCGCCATAGGTGACGCCCTTCTCTGTTCGCAGATCCTGATGTTGTCGGTCGTAATGCTCATTGGTTTCCATGATTCTCACACCAGGGAAGCCCTGTTCGTTAAAGGGTCGATGATGCCCTCCTCTGCCAAAACGATCCAGCCGGTAGATCATCATGATATCGAGGTTATTAATATATTGGTCGGCCATCCGGTCAACATATCGCGCCAGGTTTCTGGATGGGGAGTCTACTTCACCACCGGTGAATCTCCGTGTTCTGGCTTCCTTTTCAGTCTCAGTGGGCCGTGTCGCTTCCGAAAATACCCGTGCAGTGGTGTTGTTAACGACGCCATTAATACCCGCGATATTACCAATCATATCGTTGTTCAATATGCCTTCCACATGCCAGCCATCAGCCTTCGCCTGAGCTGCAAGCATCTTTCCCCCGAACAGTCCTTGTTCCTCACCGGAGAGTCCGGCAAAGACAATATTGGCAGCGAATTGATATCGACTCAGAACGCGCGCAGCCTCAACCGTACCTGCCAGGCCAGAGGCATTATCATTTGCACCAGGAGAGTTGCCTTCAGCATCCAGTGGATCACTCACTCGCGAGTCGATATCACCGGACATCAACACATAACGGTTGCTATCGCTTTGCCCTCTCAGGATGGCGATGACGTTAACGACTTCAGTAGGGTCTGGTATTCGTCGTTCTCCGCTGAATACTTCCCTTTGCATATAGACTTCCAGACAGCCGCCACATTCCTTTGATATTGCTTCAAATTCTGACTTCAGCCAGCGGCGGGCAGCACCAATGCCTCTTGTTTTCGAGTTCGTCATAGAAAGGGTATGACGGGTTCCAAAGTTAGTCAGGGTCTGTATATCCTGGTGAATCCTTTCAGCAGAAGTACTCCCGGCGATCTCATAGAGGCGCTCCTCATTCCCGGAGGCAGTCATCGAAACACTCAAAGCCATTGGCAACACCATTAGCATGCACATCTGCACAATCCACTTCGGGTCCCTCTTTGTGTCTTTCCAATATTTCAATTTCACTTCCTCGACATGTTTTTTAAACGGGAAGAGTCTACCGCGTTAAAGATTGCCATCATATACATACAACCGGGACCCTGGATAAAATACAAAGATGACGCAACAAATGGAACACATTCTCCGTAGGACAATTTCACAGGGAAAGCTCGTTGAGACGGCCCTGCCACTTTGTCCGGATATTTCGCTGCATCTACTGTCGCCAGACTATCCACGAGGCAAGCTTGACCAGGAAGAAGTCCTGACGATCATGGATTCTCCAGCCTATTGGGCATTCTGTTGGGCAAGTGGCCAGGTACTCGCAAAATTTGTCCTCGCTAACCCTTCCCGGTTTAAAGACAAGACTGTCCTCGACTTCGGCAGTGGCTCGGGCGTTGTCGCTATCGCTGCGGCGATGGTCGGTGCTAAGCAGGTCATCGCGTGTGACAAGGACCCCGACGCACTCATCGCCGGTCATCAGAACGCCCGGTTGAATAAGGTTACCCTGTCATACCTTGATGACATCACACATCTTGATCAGCAGATGGACATGATTATTGCAGCCGACCTGCTCTACGATCGCGATAACCTGCGCTGGCTCGACAAGTTACCCACCATGGCAAATGAGATTCTGATTGCAGATTCACGGGTAAAAAATATTGAGTTACATGGCTACAAAAAAATGGCACGAATCACCGCAACAACCATTCCCGACCTCGACGAGTATCGGGAATTCAATGACGTAAAAGTTTATCAATCACTCGCAGATTGAAATAAAACTGTCCACACCCAGTGAAGGCTCAGAAATAATCTGTCAGTTTCAGCAGATAACAATTTTCTAGTCGCTAACCTTCACTGCTCTTACTAAGAGGGCTG
>CAZAZB010000598.1:0-2348 GCA_964489485.1 uncultured Pseudomonadales bacterium
TCCTGTTGTCAGGACACACCCCGAAAGTGGTAAAAAGTCGATATATGTTAACCGGGGCTTCACTCGAAAGATTGAAGGTTTATCTGATCGAGAGAGTCAGGTGTTGTTAGAAAAGCTTTATCTGACAGCCTGGATCCCCGATTTCCAATGTCGCTTCCGTTGGCGTAAAAATTCTTTTGCGTTTTGGGATAACAGAGCAGCCCAACATTATGCGGCAGCGGATTACTGGCCAGCCATTAGAAAAATGGAAAGAGTGACTATTATCGGTGATCGACCTGTCTAATGTTGACCCTCGTAGTTCTTTCGTATGGGTAGATAGTCTATAGAGTCGGAAGCCAAATCTTGATCCTTATACATTAAACCGGAGATGATTGGATGTATGAAGCGAAAAATGTTGTTTCTAGCATGGATGAAATTCGAGAGGTACTCGGGGATATTCTATATAGCCAGGGTGGTAAGTGCATTGACCATCTCGATGAGCATTGTCGGTTGTGGATAGAACGATCTCCTTTCCTTGTTATTTCGACAGCGAGTCGTTCCGGACTGATGGATGTGGCGCCTAAAGGAGATCCATCCGGTTCCTGGAAAGTGCTGGATTCGAAGACCATCGCCATACCAGACAGATTAGGCAACAATAGAGCAGATACATTTGCCAATATATTAGAGAATCCACGTGTTGGCTTGATGTTCGTTGTCCCAAATAGAAAAGAGGTGGTGCGCGTTAGCGGTACAGCACAGATTGTGAGAGATGACGAACTCCTGGCAAGTATGGCGGTGAAAGACAAAGTGCCTAACTTTTCCATTGTGGTGCGTGTCGAAGAGGCGATGTTCCATTGTGGCAAAGCAATGATCAGGTCTAATATGTGGAATCCGGATAAGTGGCCTTCAATTGATGGTTTACCGAGTTATGGGCAGGCACTGGTCGACCACGGTATGCTTTCTATATCGGCTCCTGATATGCAGGCAGGTGTAGAACAGAATGCGGTTGATTCTTTGTATTAGTGTTATTGATCGCAAGGCTGAAATAGTAGAGTTACTGGTCATAAAGTCCCGAGATGCTTGTTCAGGAACTTGTCCATTGCCTCGAAGAATTCAACACGATGATGTTCGAGTGTTAGGAAGTGGTTTCCGTTTCGCTGCTCGATGTATGTCACATCCTTTCCAGCTTGCTTTAGCGCCGCGACAAATTCCCGGGATTGCTCGATTTTGACCTGGCGGTCGACATCGCCATGAATAATGAGCATCGGAACTGATATTTTTTCGATATTCTGAATGGGGGAGTTCTCGTCTCTTAACCTGCCTGTCTGGAGTCGGTCAGCTGAGGTGCTACCCTGATAATAATTGCGCCAGAATTGATCCAGGCTGTCAAGATTTGCCACTCCGGCAAAGGAAACCGCGCACTTGAAGCGGTCTGCATTCTTGTAAGCTGCAACACTCGCTACGTATCCACCATAGCTTGCGCCCACGAGGCAAACCCTTTGTGCATCTGTATACCCCTGGTCTATCATCCAGTCGAGACCGTCAATGACATCGTCCTGCATCTTCATTCCCCATTCCTTGAATCCTGAAGTAAGAAATGCCTCGCCATAACCGGTGGAGCCTCGAAAATTTGGTTTCAGAACGGCGTAACCTCGACTGACAAAAAATTGAACCCAGTAGTCGAATCTATCTGTGTCACGAGCCCAGGGCCCACCGTGGGGTAAGATAATAGTTGGGAAGGGTCCCTTCTCGGGCTTATCCGGGAGCGCAACGTATGCGGGAATTTTCAGCCCATCTCTTGCAGTGTATGAGGTTGGTTCTAAATCAACGATATCTCCCAGGTTGTCGAAAAATTTGGCAATGGATATTAACGAATTTTTGTTACGATCATAAAGGTAGTAGGCAGGTTCTGTTCCATTGCCATAAGTGGAGTAAATTGATTGGTTTTTATCCTTGCTGGTGGATTCAATCATTACGGTGGTGGGTTGCCCCGGCAGCGCATGTTGTAATTTATTGAACCGCGTCTTCAATTCCTCATTAAACCAGTGATATTGCATTGAATCGGCTAGAAAAGGTGATGCGAGAGGTTCATTTGTTTGCCTATCCACAATCAGGTTGTTGATGTCGTACATGGGATTATAAAGAACTGTCTCCAATATCTCTGCATTCTCCAGGGAAATTCGATAGATACCTCTGGTATTTTTTCCGGCGTTTGCCGAAACATATAAACTTTTGTTATCTGCTGCGATGGACAATGGTTTTGGCACGCCAACAGCATATAGATGTTTTATATTCAATTGACTCAGGCGGCGACCTTTGAACTTGAATGCCACAGGCTTTTGATTGGAATAGCCGAAAGCGGCCACAAG
>CAZAZB010000599.1:0-2341 GCA_964489485.1 uncultured Pseudomonadales bacterium
CTGCTATTATTTTAGTATCTGCGGAACGCGCTGCAGAATTTGATCACCCACCCTGCTATCTGCTGGGCGCAGTCGCGGGATCACAATATCGTGCCGGCGCACCTGTACACAACACGCCGGACTACGCCTCTTCTGCTTTTAAAACACTTGCACCTCGATTGTACGACATGGCTGGAGTTTCCTGGGGTGAAGTTGATGTACTACAGAGTTATGAAAATTTCACCGGTGGCGTACTGATGAGCATTGTCGAGCATGGCTTCTGTTCACCATCAGAGTGTAATTATTTTTTTGTTCCTGAAAACCTGAACGCACTGTCTGGAAAATTACCCCTTAATACAAGTGGTGGCAACCTTGCTGAATGTTATATGCATGGACTGGGTCTCAACATCGAAGCCATCAGGCAAATCTGGTCAGAGTCTACAAATCAGGTGAATACAGCTGATGTATCCATGGTAATTTCCGGACCCATGGTTACGCCAGTCAGTGCTTGCATCTTTGGCTCGGAGGCAACTTTATGAGTTATCTAAATCAGGGCTTGCCAAGACCGGTCGCCAATGAACTGGACGCGCCCTATTGGGCAGGGCTGGCAGAAAACAAATTACTGATTCAGCGCTGCCTATCCTGCCGTCAATGGCAATGGGGGCCGGAATGGATCTGCCACCACTGTCTTACATTCGACCTAGCCTATGAAGAGATTGAAGCCGTTGGTACCCTCTACAGCCACGAGAGAGTCTGGCATCCTGTACATCCGGCGCTACGCGAACAAGGACCCTATATTGTCGTTCTCATCGAACTTGAAGGGACCAATGGTACAAGGATAATTGGTAACCTGCTGGGTGACCCGGAACAAAACCTGGTGATTGGGCAAAGAGTGAACGGAGTCTTCGAGCATCATCATGAAGAAGATCCCGCTTATTCGTTGCTCCAGTGGCAGATAAGTAAGAGATAGTTTCTCTCCGATATTCAAGAAGAGACTGAAGTTGTTTAACCATGGCCTCGTTTACCACCACGGATCCTTTTGTGCCGGTTATCTGATTGATCCAAACCTGAATGGATTCCAGTTCTTCCATTTTTCTTTCCGGATCTTTGCTCGAATGGGAAGTAGAGGTAGGAGGAAGACAGGCATCGTTGGAATAAATGTTGCGAGGAACCCCGAGAGTACCGTTGGGTAGTTGGTGCCGGTCTGAACTGAAAAACAATGATGACTATCAACGCCTACAAGAGATTCCAGGAATTCGTCCTATTGTCGGTAGCGCGCTTATTGCAGCCGTGGGCAATGCAAAACAGTTCAAGAACGGTCGTAATTTGCCAGCATGGGTAGGCTTAACCCCAAAGCAGTATGCCAGCGGTGATGTTTCACGAATGGGTGGTATGAGTAAACGGGGTAACAGGACTTTACGCAAATAGAGGTCGCAGATAGTCATTTAGAAACATTCCCCGCGGATCGAGACGCTTGCGGATGGTTGAAAACCGACTGAACTCCGGAAACCTGTCAGCCCGCTGGGCAGGAGACAGGAAGCACAATTTTCCCCAGTGAGGTCGACCGTCATAGGTGACGAAAATGTCTTCGCAGGATTTGAAGTAGTCATCACACCCGCGTGCGCCAGGTTCATCATGAACCGAGATGGTTGCAACGGTTCGGTTGAATGCCGGACTGAGCATCAGGTCATCCTGTGCTTGTGCGCGGTATTCGACGACCCATGATTTTTCAGGAAACCTGTTTTGCATCAGCGCCCGAATTTCCCGGAGGCACTCTATACCGTTCTCGATCGGTACTGAGTATTCCATTTCAAGAAACGGCACTGTACGAATATTCCGGTAGACCAGATAAGCCTTATTTGCCCTGTTGGGTCGCAAGTAGCGTTCAATGGTGCCAGGTGGCGGTAGCTCTGTTTCATCCTCGCCGGTGATACCTTTCGGGTTCGTTAGATCGATGGTCTTTAAAATGCACTTGTCCAAACTGGGAAGCCAGTAGAACTCGATATTCCGATACTGCTTGTCTGCTTCGGAATATATGTCGAAACATTCATCAGTTTCAAGAGCCTGCGTTTGCTCCCGCAAGTGAAAGGCGGGCACTACACCTATTCCAACTTCACTAACAAGACCAAGCATGCCGACCGACAATGCCGCGGCACTAAACAACTCGGAATCAGAATGCTTGTTAATCTGACGAATCTCACCCTCAGCAGTGACGAGCCTAAAACTTTCAGCCCGGGCAGAGAAGCTGCCAAACGCAGAGCCAGTGCCGTGAGTTCCAGTGCCAAGCGCGCCAGCAATACTTTGCACATCAATATCACCTTGATTCTCGAAAGACCAACCCTGGGCCCACATCACCGCAGCG
>CAZAZB010000600.1:0-2339 GCA_964489485.1 uncultured Pseudomonadales bacterium
GTATCCCTTGTTATACATTCCACATGGTGCTGGCCGGGCAGATGGTAGGTCTGCCGGAATCTCTGGGTTACCCACCTGCAACAGTTATTGTGAACCATCTGGAGAATGGTGCTTCTTTCGATATTTCCTATGGCAATCAGCGAGGCATCCTCGCGCCACTTCGAAAGGCGGCACTTTGGATGTTCACTGCCCGACAGACAGCGAAGGAGCTAACCAGCACCTATGAATCTCTACTGGAGAAATATCGCGAGCTTCAAGAGGAAGCACAAAAGCTAAAGCTAGCCGAACTCAAAGTAAAGGACAGTGATGAGCGCTATAGGCTGATCGCGAACAATGTGAACGACATCATCTGGACCATGGATATGGACCTCAATATTCAATTTGTCAGCCCAGCGGTTCGCGGTATTACCGGATACACGGAAGACGAGATCACATCAATGTCACTTCAGGATCTATTGACCGAGAGTTCAATGGAAAATGCAGCCGAACTGTTAAATATTGTTCGAAACCGCTCACTCGACCCCCAACAACTCACCAGCATAGAACTACAGCTGAGGCATAAAAAAGGGATAGATGTCTGGGTAGAGATCCGCGCCAACATTATCAATGACAGTCGAGATGTCGCCACCCTCATCGGCGTCGCACGCGACATTACAGAACGAAAGTCCATGGAAGGTGAGATCAGCGAGCATGAGGACAGCTACCAGGCCATTACAAATACCGCTCAGGATGCCATTATTACACTGGACAAGAACAACGTCATCACATTCGCAAATCCCGCAAGCGTTCACATTTTCGGCTATCAGATCGCCGAACTTATCGGAAAAGATGCAACTCGTTTAATGCCTGAAGCACTCGGCAGCGCCCACCTAAAAGAGCTTTTTAGGCAAAGAAATGGTGAACCAAGAAGCGGAGTGAGTCTTAAAGCACTGCAGAAAAACCACACGCTCATCCCTCTTGAAATGTCATTCGCGAGTCACGAATTCAGAGGCGAATACTTCAGAACCTGCATCATTCGAGACGTTAGCGTCAGAAACGAGATTGAACAGGAGCGCAAACAACTAGAGCAACAATTACTAGCCTCGCAAAAAATGGAATCAATTGGTCAGTTGACCGGCGGCATTGCCCACGACTTCAATAATTTGTTAGTCGCTATACTTGGCTATGCGGATCTTGCCATGTCCAGTGAGGGCGACAATCCCGATATCCAACAATACTTGAGTGAAATTAAGTTAGCGGGTGAACGAGCAGCAGACATGACGCAGAAGCTACTCGCATTCAGTCGTCGACAGATCATCGAGCCTGAGTTGATAAACACCAACAATCTTATTCTCGGGTTGGAACTCCTCATAGACAGACTCATCCCGGAGAACATTAATGTCATCTTCGACCTGGAGGAGAGTGACCTAAATGTCATGGTCGACTCCGGCCAATTGGAACAGGTAGTCATTAACCTGGCAGTCAATGCTCGTGACGCAATGCCTCTGGGTGGCATTCTGAAAATAGGGACTGGCATAAAAAGGGTGGATCAAAGCTTCGTCAATCAGAACCCCTTCGCAAGAGAAGGTGACTTTGCTGTAATCAATGTCGTTGATAGCGGCGAAGGCATGAGCGAAAAAATCCGCAAGCGGGTTTTTGAGCCATTTTTTACAACAAAGCCCGAAGGTTCCGGGACCGGTCTTGGTCTTTCTGTTGTTTTCGGCATCGTCAAACAGCATGAGGGCTTTATTGATGTCATCAGTGACCTCGGAATAGGAACGGAATTTGCAGTTTATCTTCCTCTGAGTGAGCAAGAGACTGCCCCAGCCCCACAGGAGATTAGCCGCACTATCATGGGTGGCAATGAAACAATTTTCATCGTTGAGGACAACATACAAGTGCGCAATCTCGCGCGCCTCATCTTGATCGGAGCAGGCTACCAGGTACTAGAAGCAGAAGATGGCATCGATGCACTTCATCAATTCGAAACGAAAAAAGACGAAATTGACCTGGTTGTCATGGACGTCGTCATGCCTCGGCTCGGAGGCAAAGATGTTATGGAACAAATGCTCAAGGAACGACCAGACATAAAAATAATATTCACCAGTGGCTATTCCGCTTCTGGCATACACACCAATTTCATCCTCGAAGAAGGACTCGAATTTATTGCAAAACCCTACAGTACGGATGTACTCAGAACCAGAGTACGAGCAGTCCTTGATGGAGAGAAAACACGGCCACTGGCTACTCCAATCTGAGATTGATTGATCCTAAGGGCACGCACCTGGGTGATCCAAAAATCTAAGGAAGCTCTGATTAATGGCATATTTTTGTCAGAACAAGGCAGCGCATCGAGAGGT
>CAZAZB010000601.1:0-2330 GCA_964489485.1 uncultured Pseudomonadales bacterium
GGCAAGATTTATGACCCATGCTGCGGTTCGGGCGGCATGTTTGTTCAGTCCATGAAATTCGTTGAAAACCATCAAGGGAATAAAAAAGACATCTCCATTTATGGGCAGGAATATACCGGGGCGACGTACAAGCTGGCCAAGATGAACCTGGCCATCCGTGGCATTGCCGCCAACCTGGGTGAAGTTGCCGCAAACACCTTCTTACGCGACCAGCACAAAGACCTTAAAGCCGATTACATCATGGCCAATCCGCCATTCAATCAAAAAGATTGGCGGGCAAAAGATGAGCTGACAGATGATCCCCGCTGGGCAGGCTATGATGTTCCGCCAACCGGCAATGCCAACTACGGCTGGATTCTACATATGGCATCCAAGTTATCTGAAAATGGGGTCGCCGGGTTTATTCTGGCTAACGGCGCACTTTCCGGTGGTGGTGAAGAGTACAAAATTCGTCGCAAGATGATTGAAAATGATCTGGTTGAAGCCATTATCGTTTTGCCGAGAAATATGTTCTACACCACCGACATTAGTGTAACACTGTGGATTCTCAATAAAAACAAGAAGAAACGGCGAGTACAACTCAATGGTATAGCCAAGGACTATCGTGATCGCAGTGGTGAAATTTTGTTTATGGATCTGCGTCGCTGGGGGTCGGAATACGAGAAGAAATTTATTGAGATTACTCCTGAAGATATCAGCAAAATAGCTCAAAACTTTCATAACTGGCAACAGACTGCTTATGAAACTCAATACAAAAATATACCTGAATACTGTTATTCAGCCGGTTTTGAAGAGATAAAAGAAAATGACTTCTCGCTTGTTCCGTCCAAGTACATTGAATTTGTCGATCGGGACAGTGAGATTGACTTCGACAAGGAGATGAAGCGAATTCAACAGGATTTCAAAGCAATTTTAGCTGATGAAGTTGAATCACAGACTGCACTGAAAAACGCTTTTAAGGGACTGGGCTATGAGATCTGATTACAAGCGTTTGGGTGATTATATTCAACTGGTTGATGTGAGAAATAGAGATAATGCCATTGGTGCGGACAGGCTTTTTGGTATCAATATCAATAAGCAGTTTATGCCTTCAGTAGCAAATGTTTCAGGAACGGATTTGGGGAAATACAAAGTTATTCGAAGGGGACAGTTTGCATACAGTGCAATGCAGGTTGGTCGAGATGAATGTATTCGAGTCGCTTTTTTCGCGGAAGATAAACCCGCAATCATTTCTCCCGCATATCTTGTTTTTGAGGTCAAAGACACAAAAAAGGTATTTCCTGAATTTCTTATGATGTGGTTTCTACGACCCGAATCAGATAGATATGGTTGGTTTATTAGCGATAGCAGCGTCAGAGCAAGCTTGGAATGGGAACGCTTTTGCGATATTGAGATTCCCATTCCCGATATTGAGGAACAAAAAAAGTATGTCGCAATGTATAACGCCCTGAAAAAAAATCAACAATGCTACGAACGCAGCCTGGATGACCTGCAACTGATTTGTGACTCCTTTATGGATGCGTTGAAGCGCACTGAACCATATAAGTTGCTTGGAGGCTACATTCGTCAATCGGACGAGCGAAACAGGGATTTAAAAATACTTTTTCTCAGAGGCATTTCGACATCAAAGAAATTAATTGAATCAAAAGCTAATACAACAGGAGTCAGCTTTTCTAATTACAAAATAGTCGATACAGGACAATTTGTTTACACACCTGATACTTCGCGCCGTGGTGATAAAATTGCGTTGGCAATGAATGAGGGGAAACGTTGTATTGTTTCGAGTATTTATACTGTTTTTGAAGTTTTTGACAAAGAAAAGTTGCTCCCGGAATTTCTCTTTCTCTGGTTTAGACGACCTGAATTTGACCGTTATGCCCGTTTTCATTCCTGGGGCAGTGCCAGAGAAACTTTTGATTGGGACGATATGTGTAATGTCAAACTTCCTATTCCAGATATTGAAGTTCAAAAAAGTATCGTCACCATCTACCATGTTTTGGAAACCCGCAAAAGACTGAACAATGAACTTAAAAAGAAACTCAACGAATTATGCCCTATTCTTATGAAAGGTGTGATTGAGGAGTTGACTGACACAAGCAAACAAACGCCTGAAACTGTGGAGGCAACTGTATGACCATTGCTTCCGGAACCCTTGAATATCAATTAGGAACTGCACCGGTAACCGGATGCGGCTTCTCATATTCCACCACTGACCTGGATGCAGCTCTGTCTGGAACTGTGGCGGAGGTCGTATTTGATGATTCCGGAAAGGCAGATATTGAGGGGCTTCTGGCTGGTCTTGCTGAAACCGATTTTGAAAAGGGTGAGAT
>CAZAZB010000602.1:0-2321 GCA_964489485.1 uncultured Pseudomonadales bacterium
AATATCTTTCTTGGATTGTGTGAAATATTCAAAATCGTGTATTTATGGACAGGAACTAACGACCCCGCCGCCAGCGATGATATCGCTCTGCCAGATCAAGTGCCCAGTCTGGCTTATGATTTTTACGCCATTCACTCGCGGCAAACTTGTTCATCTCGGCAAGGGTTGGATAGATATGAATCGTCCCGAGAATCTTGTTCAAACCCAATCCATGCTTCATCGCCAATACATATTCCGCAATGAGATCGCCCGCATGGTCCGCCGCTATCGTCACGCCAAGAATTTTATCTTTACCCGGCACCGTCAGCACCTTGACAACACCATGGGCTTCTTCGTCCGCGATGGCCCGGTCCAGCTCCGCAACATTAAACCGCGTCACTTCATATTCAATACTTTCTAATTTTGCTTCACTCTCATTGATACCCACACGGGCAACTTCCGGTGAACAAAAGGTAGACCATGGAACAACGGAGTAGTCGACCTTGAACTTTTTGAAACGACCGAACAGCGCGTTTACAGTGGCAAACCAGGCCATGTGAGAAGCCGTGTGAGTGAACTGGTAAGGACCAGCAACATCGCCTACAGCATAGATATTGGGGTAGTTTGTACGTAGGAATTCATCGACCGCGATCGTTCCCCTGTCTGTCACATCTACCGACAAGTTCTCTATTCCGAAGCCTTTCAGGTTTGCCTGGCGGCCAACTGCAATCAGCAATTGATCAAACGCGACTCGTTTAGCGGGTTCTCCTTTCACGACACTTTCGCACACCAGGAATTTTTCGCCTTCTTCAACGACAACCTCTGAGGCGCTATATCCTGTCAAGATGGTCACGCCTTCATCGGTCAGCGATTTTGCGACCATTTCTGCAATTTCAGGGTCTTCACGGGTCATAATATGAGAAGCCCTTTCCACCTGGGTGACCTGACTGCCCAGTCGATTGAAGGTCTGTGTCAGTTCAGTGCCAATGGGACCACCGCCCAGAACCACGAGCCGGCGAGGTTGTTCCCTAAGACCCCACACCGTATCCGATGTTAGATAGTTAACCTTGTCCAGGTTCTTGATGTCTGGAATAAAAGGCTCTGCGCCTGTGGCGATAATAATATTTCTGGTGCTCAGCACCTTCCCATTAATTCGAACGCGATAGGGCGACAAAATCTCCGCTTCACCCAATTCAACATCCACGCCCAACCCTTCGAAGCGTTCAACCGAATCGTGAGGTTCTATTTCCTTGATGATCCGTTGTACACGCTCCATGACCGCCGAAAAATCCACATCAACCTTCATCTCACTGAAACCAAGACTCTCGCCTCGCTTCATATCCGCCGCAAGCCTGGCGGACCGAATCAAGGCTTTACTGGGTACGCACCCCGTATTGAGACAATCTCCACCCATTTTGTTTTTTTCAATAAGCGTCACTTTGGCTTTCACTGTCGCTGCAATAAGAGCAGCAACCAGACCGCCAGATCCAGCGCCGATAACAACCAGATCACGATCAAATGTGGCTGGCTTATCCCAACCGCTTAGTATTTTTCTGGCGCGCACAGATTCAACCAGCTTCTTGGTAATCAATGGGAAGACACCCAGCAGAACAAAGGAGAACAGCAATCCGGGCGACAAAATACCCGAGAGAGACTCGATCTGCGCCAGTTGTGTACCCGCATTGACATAAACAACGGTACCGGCAAGCATGCCGACCTGGCTAACGACAAAAAAGAGTGGAGCCGATATTTTGGTTAACCCCATGACCAGGTTGATGACGAAGAAAGGCACCACCGGAACGAGGCGCAAGGTGAACAGGTAGAAGGCGCCTTCCTTCTCCATCCCATCGTTAATACCTTTTAACTGCCGTCCAAAACGTCGCTGAACCTGATCTTGCAGGATAAACCGGGCAGCCAACATCGCGAGCGTCGCGCCGATTGTTGATGCGAACGAAACGATGAGCAGTCCCCAGCCCAATCCGAATGTGGCCCCAATACCCAGCGTCATGATGGCAGCACCAGGCAAGGAAGCGGCGGTCACAACGACATAGATGGCAAAGGCAATTGCCGCAGCTAAAATCGGACTCGTCTCGACGAAGCTGATAAGACTCCCCTGTTCAGACTTCAGGGTGGCAAGATTAAGGTACTGTGCGATATCGAAGTAGATAAACGCACTGATCAATCCCAGTATCACCAGAATTAATCCATACTTGCTTTTACTCATTTCCATTCCTTCTATTGATACGCCAGATTGATAGCTCTGATAGTCGCTCTGGTCAGTTACCTTGATAGGTCACTATGGCTAATGGCTCTGGCTAACGGCTCTGGCGAATAACCCTGCT
>CAZAZB010000603.1:0-2309 GCA_964489485.1 uncultured Pseudomonadales bacterium
GGGATTGGCATATCTACTGTTCGGTGTGATGCAAAGAAACAGGGCGATGGATGCCGGACTTGCCCTGGCGGAAAGTCGGGGACATAGCCCCGTCCGGTTAGAAGCCAAGCCCGGTTTTGGCAATATGTTTTTGTGGAAACTGGTCTATGAGGCAGACGAAATCTATTATGTTGACGCTATTCGTGTCGGGTTCTCTAACAAAATATTTCCAGGCGACCGGATACAAAAGCTGAATATAGAACAGCAATTCACCTGGCTAGACCCTGACAGCCAACAGGCGAGAGACATCGAACGATTCCGCTGGTTTTCCAATCGTTATCTTGCCGTGGACAAGAACAACCCCAACCGGATTATTGATATCCGTTATTCAATACTGCCCAATACCATCAATGCGCTCTGGGCGATTGATCTTGATCCAAAAGCAGGATCAGATGCGCACGTGAAATTTACAACCAATAGAAGGTCATCTAAGCGGGAACTGTTTTCGCTGACAAGAATGCTATTCGAGGACTAGGGAACCAACAGACAAGGCTTATACAAATATAGGTGGGACCCTGATGATGTAGTGAGTGAAGCCTTCCGGGTTTCCATAGTGATCGCTGATTTCCCGATCATGGCGCTTATAGCCAACAAAAGCAGCAGCACTATCGGCGGCGGCCACGTCCAAACCTGCTCTAGTTAAAGGAACAGTGTACGAACCGGATATCCCGTTGTAATTCGGCGAAGTTAGTGAACTCGCACTCAAGACAAGCACAACTGAAACCAGCAAACTGACTAGAAATTTCATTTCTTACCTTCCACCGTAATATGTAGCCGCTATTCTAGTCCCTCATCTGACCGCGAATGGCACAATCGCGCCGATTTAATGATAACTTAATATTTCTTAATCAAATCTTAATGTTCTCAAATTGGTGCCTCAACTAGGCACCTTTTGAATTACATCATCCACTTCACGCTAAGAGAAACACCCATTCCAGGTTTTTCATCAAAAACAATCAGGTCCCGACGCTTGATAGTGACACTCTCATCCAGAATATTCTGGAGCTTTAGTTTCACCGTTGCTCCGTCACGTGGATACCAACTATAGGTAAGGTCCAGGGAATTAAAGGGCTGCTCAAAAGCATCCGGGGCACCCCTTCTGCCTGCCACAAAAAGCCTTTCGCCGAAGACGTTATAACTTAATGTCGCTGCATGTCTTGTATTGAAGGAGTCAAAGCCTATCAAAAAGTTGACCACATAATTTGAAGCACCGGATAGGTCACGAACAGAATTCGTTGGGGCATCTGCTGCAATACCAGCAACCAGTTCGGATTCCTGAAGCGTTAGATTGCCTTGTACAAAAAAAGCCTCCCAGAATTCGCCCAGAAAGCCCAATGCCTTTAATCCTTCGACTTCGATGCCATAAACATTTCCTGATTCCGCATTGATAATCTCACGAGATCTATTGGTATCGCTTGCGGCGGATTCAAAGAACTCAATCGGGTTTTTAATGTCTTTGGCATAGAGACCAACTGTTAAGTTATCACCATTACTAAAAAACCACTCAGCACGCAGATCAAAATTGGAAATATCTGAAGGGACGACTGAAGGGTCACCTCTGGTGAGAAAACCTGTTCTCGCATCAACATAACTGGCATCAGTAATCTCTCGTAGATCAGGCCTGACAACCGTTTGACTCCAACCAAACCTCAACTGAAATGTCTCTGCCCACCAGTCCGTCATATAGGTCAACGAGACAGACGGATAGATCTCATCACTCGTGAAGACACTCTTAGCCAGAACCTCTGGATCATTCGATACCTGTGGGTTCGAAAGAGAGTAGGCATAGATATTATGGTCAAGGGCTACCTGCTTATAGTCTTCCCACCTGGCACCCGCAGAGATTCGCCATCTATCATTCCAGGTCCAATCAACATTACCGAACAACGCATCTGTCATGGTGACGGCGATATAACTCTGATTGTTGGTACCCGTCAGGTCAAACACAAAATTATTAGTCGTATCAATGATATTACTATCTGAGAATACGGAACCCAGGGGACCAAGCAGGACCTCAGCATTGTTCACACGGAGCGCACCAAGACTGAACTGGGATTGTTCGTAATTCCTGACCTTCTGACTATGCTCACCGCCACCACTTATTTCTATATAAGAAGATACTGTACTGATTGGCCAGGTAAAATGACCAGCATAGTTGATTACTTCATCTTCCAGATTGGTAAAACGATAATCGGCAGCGGCGCTATCGGTCATGACATTGCTCGCTGATACAATCCCCGTAATCGAATCCGATACTGTCTCTGAGGACA
>CAZAZB010000604.1:0-2298 GCA_964489485.1 uncultured Pseudomonadales bacterium
CTTTCACTTCATCTACATTGGGAACCGGTAAGCCAAGAGCGGCTAACCACCTTAATCCACCACCACCCCTGCCAGATGCATCAACGGTAAAATCTGCTTTATATTCGGTTGATGTCTTGTCTGAGGTTTCGACAATTGCACCAGTAACACAGTTTTCTGTTGCGTTATAAGTTAGCTGGCGAACTGTTTTTCCAAATAGAAATTGAATATTATCGCTATAGTTTTTTGTTCGCTGGCGTAAGTGATGTTCCAGCAACGCGCGTGATTGTGATTGAAGCACGATGCCCGAATCCCATTTCGGCACTTTGCCCATTGGACTTGCAGTATTCATTTCCCGGGACATTTCGATTTTAACGGAACCTAAATCATCCATCTCTGTTTCGAAACCAGGAAAAAAGTGATTAATAGCCAATTCACCCCCTTTCAACAAAATGTGGACATGATGGCTTTGCGGTGTCATCGAGCGATCGATGGGCGATTCAGGGATGTCATCCCGGTCGAACACTATCACCTCTTCAAAGTAGTCTGCCAGAACTCTGGCAGATAACATGCCTGCAAGGCTTCCTCCGACAACAATCGCTCGCTTACCAATTTGCTGTGACATTACGTCTCCTTACGATATTGTTAGCTTCTTTCCACGGGTTAAGGCTTCGGGGTTCGCCACAAGAATTGATGGTAGGGGAGGAACAAGACTCATTTTTTAATCAGCTCTTTTCCTGTCATCCTTGGCGTGCCGTAATCAGGAATGAGCAAGTCGATCGCCTCAGGGCAGTCTTTATAACCTGCCAGAGCATTGTCAGAGTCTTCAAATGATCTGGTCCGCCACTAATAGTGCCTCTTCTCAATATTTCGGCTGCTGCAACACTGCCATTTACGTGATGACGAATCAAGTTGCGGATTGACCGCAATTATTCCCAGTACATCGGGATTGAATGATAGCCTCTGAACATCAGTCCATTACGTGATACGGGTTTTGAGGACAGAGAAAAGTTGGAGAGCTTTTGAAATATTCGCTCGAAAGCCAACTTGCCTTCAAGCCGTGCTAGTAGCTGACCTAGACACAAGTGGCGTCCTGCACCAAAAGTCATGTGTTTATTAGCGTTAGTTCTTCGAATGTTAAAAGCGTCAGGATTTTTAAACACATCCGGGTCGTGGTTCGCGGCGTATAACGATGTGATCAAAATGGTACCAGCTGGTATTTGTTGATGACCAATAACTTCATCGGCGATGTTCGTTCTTAGCAATACATAGACCGTTGGATCGACTCTGAGAATTTCCTCAACTGCGTTACCGGCCAGGGTAGGATCATTGGCCAGTAGTTCGAGCTGATCTGGCGCGTCGATCAATGCCAACATGCCATTGCCTAACATGTGTGTGGTGGTCTCATGTCCTGCCATCAATACATTGATTGAGTTCCAGATAATTTCTTCGCGGGACATCTTACCTTCTAGCTCACTCTGCATAAGCAGGCTGATTAGATCGGTCCCTTTTAGATTTTCGCGTTGTGCGGCGGCGTCACGGCAATAGCTGTACAGCGTATTGGCAGCACTGGTCGCTGCCTGCATGGTCTCCTCAGATGCTGCTAGTTCCAGGCTTGCCAACATAGCTGCGGTGCACTCTCCAAACAGGTCATGGTCTTCATGTGAAATCCCCATCATTTCGCAGATAACATAAACAGGAAGCGGGAATGCAAAATCCTTGATGAAGTCTCCACCTTCGTGAACTGCCATTTCTTCCAATAAGTCATCAATCAGTTTGGAGATTTTAGGTGACAGGGCCCGAACAATTTTTGCGGTGAAACCGGGTGTTGTTGCCTGCCGAAATCGAGTATGAGTGGGTGCGTTCATACCAACGATGTTATTTTTCGCGCACTCTTTAAGCGGTCCTTCGGGTTTTCTGTCGATGGACCAACTGGTGGGTCTTTGAAATTTATTGTGATCGTTCAGAATCCTGTGAACGTCTGCATGTTTACAGATCAACCAGTGTCCGGATACTGTCTGCGCGACAGGCTGTTCAACCAAAAGTCTGGCATAGTAATCCGCACAGTTTGTTCTAAATTCCTGCGTCATCGGATCAATGGTGAAGCTAATCATAAATCTACCTGACTATTCGTTAGTGAGCTAAGTAATACAAGTATATCAAGCTCGCCTCAAACGACAAACCTCCATTGTTTCCTGTTTCAGGCATCTTGATTATCGCTGTTCTGGTCCTTTGTTTTACCCGTATCTTCAACCTGCATACCTGGCTCGACTCATCAATACCTTTACAGCTCATCATGAGAAAGATGTTAAAGTGGAT
>CAZAZB010000605.1:0-2295 GCA_964489485.1 uncultured Pseudomonadales bacterium
ACCGAGCCTGATAGCCATCTGGATGAATACGTGGTTGCATGGCGCTATCGGAAACGCTCATCCGTGGATTGGTTGTACTACGAGATTGTGCCAATTCTTTCATGGGAGGATCAATTTGATTTTGAATTTAATCCCGGTATTCGTCTGCGACTAGAGATATTCTACGGTACTGACAAGAGCAAACGATACTGGCGCAGGGTGGAAAATTCGCAGGACTTTCGCTGGTAGGTTCGTATTTGCAGCAGGTTCAGCTTCCATTCAGTCTTGATCCCATAGGCTAGTCATCACTTAATAAGAGAGGTGATCGGGATGAATATTAGTATTTTAGGCGCGGTCGGAAGCGTAGGCCTTGCTTTGTTGCTCAGCAATGGAGCAGTTGCTTCTGACTTTAGAACTGGCAATGGCCACAACACGCAGAATGGCCTTAACTATGATTATGCCACCGTGATTGATGCGCAACCGATATTCAAGACAATTCGGGTTCAAACGCCCAAAAAGGAATGCTGGCAAGAGGAAGTCGCCTATAATAACTATGATCGTGGCCATGATAGTCGCTATGATCGAGGCGACTATCGGCATGATGGCCAGCGCCGGAATAGTGGAGTCAGCACAGTCGTCGGTGGTGTGATTGGTGGTGCGATTGGCAATGCAGTCGGCCACAGTAAGAAGAATAAGAAGGTAGGCACTATCGTAGGTGTTATCCTGGGGTCTACGCTCGGCAATGCCTATGGGTCCCGAAAGCAATATAAACAGGATCATCATGGCGCCGCCAACTCTGTATCTTACGGTGTCGAGGAAAGGTGTGAAACAGTACAGGTGACGCAGATAGAAGAGAAGATTGTTGGTTATAACGTTCGCTATCGTTATAACAATGCGACCTATTCGACTCGCATGCATACGGACCCTGGTGATACCATTAGAGTTCAGGTTTCTGTTTTACCTGTCTCCTAATTGAGGATTGTTAGATGTATTTTTGCCGTGCCATCGTATTTGTATTGCTCGCCTTAGGTGGGTTAACGATACCGCAATTGAGTTTCGCAAAGATGCATTTGGCTGCCCAGGGTTCCCAGGGCTTTATGCCTAACCAACAGGTAAAAATTGGTAATAGACAAGCAGCGTCACTGGTGAAGAAACGCTATCACTCAAGCAAAGTTCTCTCAATCAATCTCATCCAGAGCAAAGGGCCACCCGTATACCGCGTCAAGACACTGTCATCCAATGGCGTTGTTAAATACGTTTTTGTCGATGGTATTTCCGGTAATGTATTCGAGTAGGCAGTAAACCATGAGCCAGCATCTACTACTCATCGAAGATGAAACCAAACTCAGAACGCAGCTGGTTGAAATTCTGGAGCGAAAGCAATTCACCGTGGATGCCTGTGAGGATGGCGCAAATGGCCTGAGTATGGGGCAAAAATATAACTACGACTTGGCAGTGATCGACCTGGGGTTGCCAAAAATTCCTGGCATCGAAGTGATAGAAAAATTACGAGGGGAAGGCAAAGACTACCCCATCCTCATTCTAACGGCACGCGGTGATTGGAAGGACAAGGTCGATGGTCTTGCGGTTGGTGCAGATGACTACCTTGTAAAGCCGTTCCATGTGGAAGAGTTTCTTGCTCGTATTGATGCACTGATTCGGCGTGCTTCCGGCAAGCTGAAAACAACTATTGATTTTGGTCCACTACACCTCGATACGAGAAGTAAACAGGTTGAGGTCAACGGGGAAAAGATCGACCTCACGGCCTACGAGTTCAATCTATTACTGTATCTAATGACACGACCCGGTGAGGTCATCTCCAAAACAGAACTCACAGACCATTTATACGAACAGGATTTTGATCGGGATAGTAATGTCATTGAAGTTTTTATTGGCAGATTAAGGCGAAAGATCGATCCCGACAATACTCTCAAGCCAATCGCAACGGTGCGTGGCCAGGGATATCGATTTACGCCGATCGCCACCTAGTAAAGGTGAAAAAACCCGCTTCCCTTAGAACCCGGCTATTATTGTCTGCGACACTGGTACTGCTCATTTTTCTTGGTGTCATGGGTTTTGTGCTGGATCGGGCTTTTCAGGAGAGTGCAGAACAATCCGTTGAAGAAAAGTTGCTCATCCATATCTACGGTCTGCTTGCTGTTAGTGATGTGCTGGATGGTGATCTGTTTCTGCCTGAAGAATTACAGGAACCACAGTTCAACAATTTGGGCGCAGGTCTTTACGGTCTCGTCTTGGATGAAAATGGACAGGAACTCTGGCATAGCCCCTCCCATGCTGATCTTCAATTATCGACAC
>CAZAZB010000606.1:0-2294 GCA_964489485.1 uncultured Pseudomonadales bacterium
TGGATGGATGGGGACGCCTAGTCTTACGCGGCCTGGAGAAGTTATATCCATGGTGTAGTGGCGGACAGATCACATCTAAATCGAGGGCCTATCTGCCTTTCGATTTCCTTAAGTAAGCACCATTCAGGTCTAACCCCTGATCACTGTCTCTGTAACGCCTGTCTGAGCTTCGTCAGGATTAAGTAGCGCCTTGACAACAATGATAATAAACAACAACCCACCGACTGAAGATATTAGCCCGCCCAGCCCCATCAACCCCATACCTGCAACACGCTCGATTGAATCCAGACCCTGCGCGGCACCGGCCACTTTCCTTTCCACACCATAACCACCCGACCAGACGAGACCGAGAATGTGCATGAATTGTCCTGTGGCATAAACCCATAACTGAATACTGGCCCATTTAAAATTCACTTTTGAGAAACCCAATTTCGGTAGGACATCATAGGCAACGCCCATCAATGAGAGTGTCACACCAACGATACAACCATGATAGTGCGCAGGCACGGTGACATTATTACCCGAAATTAGAAAACCAATGATGCCACCACAGGCAAATAACATCATCGATGTCATTAACGCGGAATGTGCAGATCTCTCGCGTAATGTACCTGGCTTTTTTTGAACAAGCCCATAATAGATTGCAAGCCCCAGTGGAAAAGTCGCCAGACTGCCTCCGAAGCTCATCAACCAGGTAAACATTTCCCGGTGCATTGGTTCAGTCACTTCATACATCAGGTAGATAACCGGTGCGACGAAGACCGATAGCAGACCCGCAAGAAATACAAGAAGAACAACTCTCTCATGCATGATCATTTTTATGTTTGCAGACGTGCTCAACCACAACCAACAAACCATCATGAGCAAAGTGTAGGTATATTGGAGAATGTGCCCACCACCCCAAAAAAGCATTTCATAGTAGACCTCGCTCACCAGACCCAGCGGTAAGGCAATCCATGACCAGAGCAGGGCGCCCAGCGCCATGAGAAGGGAAATCGCTGCACAGTTCAGACCAAAGCGCATGACCCCCTGGGAAGATATCCGTTGCCCGACAGGTGGAATAATCGTCATGGTGAGCAATACCTGCATGCCCACACCGGCACCAAACAACCCGAGGCCAATCAGAAAAACAGGGTTGTCCAAAACAGGAATGTAGTTACTCATAATGGGATTAGCGTGGGGTAAGAATCCAGCGACTGCCATTATCAACGTTCCCACACACAAAACAGCCAAAACAAATTTATTCAGCAGAAAAAACTTTGGCCTGGAGACAAGGCTCCAGAGTACGCCGGCAAAGGCCAGATTCCAGACCAACACCGACATGTCCACATGGATAACCAGTGCTGTGTGGAAGAAGTCAGCATAAGGAATCAGCTCCCCGATCACGGGTGTTCTTGCCAACACAAGGAGGAGAGAAAAAACACCCGCCACAGCCAACGCCAGCACACTCAACCAGAGCCACCTCACCGCGATCACACGGCGCTCGTCCAGCGCGATATCCAGGGTATATCTGGATTCATCCAGCTGCCCCTCAATGGCAAAGTTTTCCATCAAACGTCACCGCCTCCTGTGCGGATTAAACTGAAACCGGCATCGTGATATTCCAGAAGAATAACTTCCGCAGGATTGATCTCAATTCGTCGCTCTAGAACCTTTGCATCATGGTCACCACTTTGAACAATCATTTTCACTTTCACGGACCCAGGCTGCAACTTGACCTGATGATAGAGCGCAAGCACACCATCATTGTGTATCCCTGATGGCGTCAAAATATCGTTAAACACTGTGGCATTATCCAGCTCTAGTGTCACTTTCATCTTTGCCTTCTCGCGAGGGCAAACTTCTGCACGACGCATATTCGGTGGCAGCTTGTCCAGGTCCTCCTGATCTAGAATCTTGCATTCACCCAACAGATCACCACTGTGACGCACAACAAGTTTCAGCAGAGATACATTTCCATCCGAATATTGATACGCCGGCATTGACGAAAAATACCCTATCAATAACCCCACGCAGAGGTAAAAGCCTATCTGGGAAGCCAGCCTTGATCGTCGAATATTACCATGTTGGTCACGCACTTTTGGCATCCTTCTGATCGAGCATTACCTTCAACGCCTCAATGTGAGCGTGGATCTCACCCTGACCACCTTTCCCTAACCATAGCTTTTCAATTCGCTCGCCCACATCGGCATACTTAAGATGGGGTTCACGCATTCTCACCAGCCTTTCTTCTTGTAACTCAATACCCAGTCGATGATAGCAATCACCCGTACTACACCCCGTCAACAGAACCG
>CAZAZB010000607.1:0-2268 GCA_964489485.1 uncultured Pseudomonadales bacterium
AAGTGTCTGTCATATTCTCCAGCACAGAACGATAAATTGCTTCGCTTTGCTCCAGGTCTTTCTCCCTGTTCCGATATGACAGAATGACAGGGCGTATCATGAGAACACCGCAGAGCATCAGGGATGAGATGAAAAGCGCCGTTAACTCGGCGGAAGTATTAAAAGCCTTGCTGGCATCGCCGGTGGTCAACTCAAAAAAAGTGATGGAACGCCTGAGTGCCATGAGAAATAGTGCGGCAGCGATCAAGACCCAGGCTGACATCAATCCGGTGAGTTTGACCAATCTTAACGCGAACCCGGCAGCAAGAATTTGGAGCACGATTGATGTGCCGAGGATTAGATAACTCATAAGATTAGCTTTTTCGGGTCAACCGGTCACAGGGAAGGTGTATTGTAGTCTACTTTTTACCATAAGTTGACTGGCGAGTGGTTGCAATAAACTTTGATCTACCCTGGTTATAGATCTTTTTGCTTAGATTCGGGCGCTCATTTTCGTGTCAGGAATCGTTAATCCAGCTTCTTCTTGAACCGCATGGTCGCAAACAACATGCCCACCGCAAAGAACAGTACCAGCGGCCATAGCTCGGTTGTCAGCGAAATGAGCGGGGTATCCTTTATAAGGATGCCGCGGGTTATTCTTAGGAAATGAGTCAGTGGAAACACTTCCGCGAAAACTTGAACAGATTTGGGCATTCCCTCAAATGGGAACATGAACCCGGAGAGTAACAATTGTGGCAGGAAGGTCACGAAAGTTAGCTGAAATGCCTGAAATTGTGATACCGCGATGGTTGAGATTATCAATCCCAGTGTCAGCACGCTGGGCACGAAGATACCCACGGCGAGGTAAAATTCTGCCAGAGATCCCCTTAACGGTAGGTTAAATAGAAACACGCCGAGTAGCAGGATGAGACTGACTTGAATGTAACCGATAACAACATAAGGCAGAATCTTACCTGTCATGAGTTCAAGGGAAGTAACAGGGGTTGTAATCAATAGTTCGAGGTTGCCCCGTTCCCTTTCACGCACAATGGCCGTTGCGGTAAACAGCACCATTGTCAGCGTCAGGATTACGCCACATAAACCAGGGACAATAAAAAGTGCTGACCGACGCTCGGGGTTGTAGAGTGCCCTGACTTCAAATGTTTTACTGAGTTCCTGCTGGCTAATCTCGTTGATCGGCAGGTTTGCAATTCCCTGGGCGACACCGAGAACCACAGGGTCGCTGTCATCTACAAGAAGCTGTGCAAATGGACGTTGATCCAGAGCCAATCGTTTTTCGAAATCTTGCGGAATGATAATGCCAATCGATATGCTTCCATTGGCAAGTAATTGCTCAAGTTCCCAGGGATTTCGTGCAGCAGTGATACGCTCGACAACCTGGGTTGCACGTGCAGCGGCCACAAGCTTTCTCGAGGCGGAAGTATTTGAGTCATCGACTACTGCGGCCGATAAGCCTCGCACGTCATTGTTTATGGCGTAGCCGAAGAGGAGGGTCATGACGATGGGAATGCCAGCGATCATCCCGCCCGTCAGATGATCACGGCGAAGATGGCGAACTTCTTTAATGGCGATTGCCCATATTCGAGATAGCGAGAATGGTGTAGTCAAGGTGTCACCAATCCATTTGTCACTAAACCATGTGTCGCCATGACAAATACGTCTTCGAGATTAGGTGGCACCAATTTTAGAGTGGCAATCAGATGGTTGTGCTTCAATATGGCTGATACAAGATCGATGGGGTCTCGGTGCCCCTGCTCGACGAGTACATGGAGGTGCGTGCCAATTTGGGCAACATCAATGATGTTCGGTAAGGGAAGTAGAAGGTTGCGTACTCTTCTGGATTCGTTGCTCTCAAGGTCCACCACGGTTGCTGGAAGTGAATCTTTCAATTGTCCGGGGGCACCGGATGCAACCAGGGCGCCATTGTCCAGGAATGCCAGTCCATGACAGCGTTCTGCTTCGTCCATAAAGTGTGTTGTTACAAGTATTGTCTTGCCCTGATCTACCATATCAAATAGAAACTCCCAAAACTGTCGGCGGCTTTCCGGGTCAACGGCACTGGTAGGTTCATCTAGAAATAATAGATCAGGCTCATGCAGAGTCACCGCTGAGAGAGCGAGGCGTTGACGTTGACCTCCGCTCATTGTACCGGCAAGCTGATCGCACATTTCAGTCAGTTCAAAACGATCCAGCACACTGTCGATTTGTTGATCACGTAACTTCCGCCCCAACTGATAAATATCCCCCATAAACCTGAGGTTCTCCAGA
>CAZAZB010000608.1:0-2267 GCA_964489485.1 uncultured Pseudomonadales bacterium
TAATGGTAACTCTGGGTTTATTTGCTGATCGCATACTGACAGCATGGGCATAAAGAGAAGGTAGATTCGGGTGCGATACCAATACCTGGTGCAGCGGTCTCGTTTGCATGGCGGGTGACGTTGTACCTGCCTGTCTTAGTAGTTCCGCGTTGCCGGAACCGGCGGCAAAAATGTAATGTTTTGCTTTTATCTTGCCTCCATTGTTCAGCTGAATATGGTCGATAACCTGTTGATTGGCACAAACCTCATGTCCCGTCGAAAGGTAGCAGCTTCCGTTAGATAATTGCATCAACCGTTGCAGCAGAGATGATGTATCCAATACAAGATCTTCAAGTCGATAGACACGGCCCTTGAATGCTGAATTCGAAAAAGGCTCTTGATATTGATCCGGTGCGAGTAAAGAAACCCGCGCCTCTATTGCCTTGCTGCCAAAAAAAGATGTAATGCGCGAACTGATGGAACTGTCAGAGAAAAGGTAGTAGTCATCAGAGAGGATATTCACCCCACTCAGGTCCAGCTGACCTTTTCCTGTCAGGCACTGTCGCCAGACAGACGGCATTGTCGCGATGCTTTCTGATGAGGGTGTGGTGAATCCACCGAGTGCGTACTTGATGCCACCATGAATCATGCCCTGGGATGCGAGCGTCTGTTCGCCGCCGAGCTGATTCTTTTCAAGTAACAGGCAGCGATGACCGGCTCGTTGAAATTGGTTTAGCAACCACAAGCCAGCAATGCCGCCGCCCAATACGACGATATCAGTTTCAATCGCTTGAACTGCTAGAGACTGGTCTGCCTGAGATGAGCTTTTGCTACTTGCGATGTTGCCTGTCCAGTATCAGAAGATGAGGTCATTATAGCTTGCCAGCGTCCTTTCCGTTGAATATCACTATACTGCCGGTGGTATGTTTTTCAGTTGATCGTTATGCTTCAAATCAATCAATTGCCCTAACGTCAGTTGGCTTCTACCCCGTTAATGTGAAGTGAGTCATTCTTGCCACGATTTCTCTACAGTCTTCTTTTCTATTTTCTAGTGCCAGCCTTGCTGTTACGCCTGTTCTGGCGTTCGATCAAGGAACCCGCTTATAGAGAGTCGCTTGGGCAACGGTTTGGTTTTGTTGATCCCCGCGAGAGTCAAACGCGCCCCATCTGGGTGCATGCCGTTTCGGCAGGTGAAACCATTGCGGCGGTTCCCCTTATCGAAAGATTGCTGCTTGCCGGTCATGAAATCGTGTTGACCTCAATGACACCCACTGGGCGTGAGCGAGGAAAAGCATTGCTCGGCGACAGAGTCACCTTTGCCTATGCTCCCTACGATATGCCGGATGCGGTCAACCGGTTCCTGTCGAAGATTAAACCAAGCTGTTATGTCGTGATTGATACTGAACTCTGGCCTAATACCTTTCATTCTTGCGCATGCCATGATGTGCCCAGCATTTTGGTGAACGGGCGTTTGTCTGCACGCTCGGCCGCGGGCTATAAAAAAATATCAGGTCTTGTCCGACCAATGCTTGAAGAGATCAACCAGGTTGCCGTGCAAACGAAATCTCACGGTGAACGGTTTCTTGCGCTGGGCCTGGCGCAAGAAAAACTGGTGGTTGCAGGCAGTCTAAAATTTGATCACCAACTGCCTGCAGATTTTGAAACAAGAACTGGAAAGCTCCGGAAGCATTTAGGAGACCGAATAGTTGTGCTCGCTGCAAGTACGCACCCCGGGGAAGAGACCATGATACTGGAAACCTTCAAGTCACTTGAAAGCAACAGTGAGAGCAAGCTACTGCTGATACTGGCGCCCCGTCATCCACATCGCAGTGATGAAGTGTCGAGTCTTGTCACAAGGTATTACAAAGATTGTGCTGCCTTAGCCAAATGTAGCGACGGAATATCTTGCGGTGATGAAACGAAGGTATTGCTGCTCGACACCATGGGAGAGTTGATCTATTTCTACGGTGCCTCGGATATCGCCATCGTGGGTGGAAGCCTGGTGCCTATTGGTGGTCATAACCTGATGGAGCCAGCGCTGGCGGGTACACCCATTATTATGGGGAAACATCTTGAAAACTTTGCGGATATTGCTGCCCTGTTTCACGAAAAAGGGGGGCTGACGATTGTGGCGAATACAACAGAACTTCGAGATCAACTGCACCGACTAATCCAGTCACCCTCTGAAAGAGAGGCTCAGGTGAGACAGGCACGAGCTGTTCTCGACGAAAACCGCGGTGCATTAGACCAGGTTGAAAAGCTGATTCTGGACGGGTTGGAATAGCCGC
>CAZAZB010000609.1:0-2250 GCA_964489485.1 uncultured Pseudomonadales bacterium
GCATTTACCGAAATTGCTGCAGTTGATAATTCGCCGCTTTACATGATGTCTCTTGGTATTTTTATCGCAATGGCCTTTGCCTGGATCCTGGGGTTTGGGGCAACTCTCGCAGAACCAGCATTGAACGCGCTTGGTATGACGGTTGAGAATCTAACAAATGGATCTTTCAAGAAGCAAACGCTGATGTATGCGGTTTCACTTGGCGTTGCCTTCGGCATATCAATAGGCGTAGCAAAAATAATTTTCGATATTCCCATCGCCTATCTGATCGTTCCCGGTTACATCCTGGCAATCTTTTTAACAGTGATCTCCAATGAGGAGTTTGTGAATATTGCCTGGGATAGTGCGGGCGTTACCACTGGACCCGTCACCGTACCTTTGGTTTTAGCTATGGGGCTTGGGTTTGGTAATGCATTGGGTGCGGTAGAAGGGTTTGGTATTTTGTCTATGGCATCTATTGGACCTATTGTGGCAGTACTGTCTACGGGTATCTATATCGACTGGAAAATCACTCGACGATACGCCAAAAATAAAAGGAATGAATCTACTGAGTTACTAGCGGAGACGATCTGATGGCTGCAAGAGAACTGACGATATTAACGGATGTGTCCATGATTACCTGTGTTGTGCAGCGAGGTAAAGCTGATGCAGTCGTGCAGGCGGCCCAGGATGCAGGGGCCCAGGGAGCAACTATTTATTATGGGTATGGCAGTGGTGTCCGAGAACGATTGGGTGTGTTGGGTCTCGCCGTCGATGTTGAGAAAGAGATAATCACGACCCTGGTGGCAGATGATCAGGTTGACCGTATTTTTGAGCGAATTTATTTTGCCGGTGAACTCGATGTACCCGGTGCAGGTATCTTGTACATCACCAAACTAGAGAAGGCAGCAACCTATATTCCTAAAGAAGTCATTGATCGCGTTGCGGCAAGGAAAGAACTACAGCATGCAGAATAGTATCGATGAAGCGAAGTTGATTACCTGTATTCTGCCTAAAGGTAAAGCACATGCGTTGCAGGAAATGCTGATCAATGAAAAGGGTATACAGAATGTTACCTTTCATGGTGCGCGCGGTGTCGGTCGATTTTCCCCACTCACATCACGGGGAATTGGAGAACAGCAAGAAAAAGAGATACTCGAGGTGACGGTTCCGGAACAAGATGCCGAATCACTTTTCGAGTTCATGTTCTTCGAGGGTGAAATGAATCAGGCACACGGCGGTATCATTTATATGACAGCAATTCCCAGAACAACAATCATGTCAATGCCAAAGCTTCCCATGGAAGACGATTCAGACGCTAGCTCCGAGTAGTCGATTTTCTTAGCGCCTGGATCGCGAGCACAGTTCTGCCGACAAGAAAAATAAAAATGTGGAATGCCAGGAAGAATATTTGCCCCATTATTAAGGCATTTTGTTTTGAGCCATCTAGCCCAAAGACGAAGATAGCGTTAAGTAGAAGCACTAACAGGATTCGTCCCAGGACCCGCCCGTAGAATTCTGAAATGCGATACCAGAGGTCTATAATGCGGTATAAAGATGCCACCAGCATCATCGAGAGATGGATGCCTAACAGAAAACATAAGATGTCGAGAATCATGTTTTTTCCTCATCGATGCCTACCGTTGCCTCGTCGTTCGCATTTCGTTTCTCTATGAGTGTGACAAGGCCGTTGGCGCCATCTACCTCAATCAAATCGCCACTACCAATGATTGTTGTGCAGTTTTCCACATCAACAACGCAAGGCATACCATACTCGCGGGCGATAGTACCGGCATGGGAAAGATAACTTCCCACTTCAATGACTGCAGCGTTGGCAATCAGGAATAGAGGTGTCCATGCAGGGTCGGTATAGGGTGCGATCAGAATTTCGCCTGGCCTGATTTCTGCATCCGTTGCTGGATCCATAATAACCCGCGCATGACCCCGATAGAGGCCAGTAGAAGCGCCCTGACCACTGAGTTGGTCGCTAGACTCATCAACGCACGACTTTTCAGAAAGCTTGATACCAATGGTCTTCGGTGCATGCATCTTTGATAGTTTGATATGGTGCATTCGCTGATTGCGAATAAGTTCTTCTACGTCACTCCATCCGAGTTCATTTGATTGTAGTTGTTCTACCTGCTGCCAGTTCAGGTAGAAAATATCGTCTTTGCATTTTAGGACGCCAGTCTCCATCAACTGCGCTTCCGCGGCTAACACCTTCTGCCGTACGGCATAAAAACCCATAATGTGATAGAAGCGAGAATTTTC
>CAZAZB010000610.1:0-2248 GCA_964489485.1 uncultured Pseudomonadales bacterium
GTTCAACTATTCTGAACAAAATACCACTCGTCAAAATCTGGACCTAAAAATGCAACGTGCAATCACATTGGAAGCACTTGAAGTCCTCGATACCATTGCAAAAAAAGGCAGTTTTGCAGCGGCCGCTAGTGCCCTTTATCGCGTTCCTTCCGCGATCACCTACAGCGTGCGCAAGCTGGAAGAAGACCTTGGCGTTAAACTTTTCAAGAAAGAAGGCCGACGTTCCGTGCTGACACCCGCCGGGCAATTTCTTCTGGATCAGGGTCGCTCATTATTAGTGGCCGCAAACAACCTTGCAGAGACTACCCGGCAGGTCGGCACCGGATGGGAGTCTCAACTGAACATCGCCATTGATTCAATTCTGGCGTTTGAACCTTATTACGCGCTTGTAAACGACTTCTTTGAGGTTAAGCCGGATATCGAGATCAATATCCATGAGGAAGTTCTCGGTGGTATTTGGGAATCTGTCATAAATGACAGAGTATCGCTGGCTATCGGTGCAGGTGAGCCGCCCGCCAGAAGTCAGGGATGCATCTACGTCGAGATGGGGGTTGTGCAATGGGTGTTTGCCGTTCCGCCTGACCATCCGCTGACCCAATACAAGTTGCCGTTAAAACTAGAGGATATTGAGGTTTTTAGACCTGTCATCGTACGGGATACATCACGTCAACTTGCACCCTGGAGTGCTCGTCTCTTCAGTAACCAGCCGGTCTTCAGTGTCCCCAACCTTCACGAGAAAATCTCTGCTCAGGAATTGGGATTAGGCGTCGGGTTTCTGCCTTTGCATCGCATAAGCGCGCAATTAAAATCCAGGAGCCTCATTATCTTACCAACAGTGGAAGGCTCAGATATTTTACCCATTCATCTTGTCTGGAAGACCAATAATAAGGGGCGTGCGCTCAACTGGTTCGTCGAGAAAATACGTTCTCAAAGTGAACCATGAGGGCAGACCGCTTAGGTTTCCCCTTGTCAGGTTAGCCATTTGTTAATGTGATTCCACCAGTCGCCCTGATATGCTGGCCTGGTTCTATCCCATTCGATTCTACGAGCTTTGGCATGACTTACGATACGAGTTTCGACATTGATGATCGTGTCTCCGACCTAAGATTGTTAATCGAGACCCATGCCGATCATGCAGAAGCACAGAGACACCTGTGTCCTGTGGTCGCACGCGCCATGGCAGTCGCTGGACTTCACCGGATCGCCGCACCGGCACGACTGGGTGGTGAGGAAGTGCACCCCATCAAGCAGATCAAAACGATTGAAGCCGTATCAGAAATTGATGGTTCAACCGGTTGGAATCTGATGATTGGCATCGAGGGATTGGGCATTCTTGGATCTGTGTGTCAGCCTGAACTAGTGGAAAAACTCTATGCCGATCCAGAACTGATCATCTCTACCAGCCTTAACCCACTTGGGATAGCCACTCGCGTACAGGGCGGGTATCGAATTTCCGGACAATGGCCCTTCGCCAGTGGTATTCACAACGCACACTATTTCTGGAGCCAGAGCATTCTCTATGAAGAAGGCAAACCGGTGAAGAATGACAAGGGGTACATATTTTGTGAATCACTCATCCCTACAGCCCAGATCGAAATTATTGATACCTGGCATGTGTCGGGCATGAAGGGTTCCGGAAGTCATGATGCAAAAGTGGATAATGTTTTCGTGCCGGATGCTTATATGAGCCATGTACAATCCGAAAAACCGCATGAATCAGGCACGCTCTTTCGGCTTCCTCTGTACAGTCGGCTTGCCTACAACAAGGTGGGTGTTGCGACGGGTGTTGCACGGGGTGCGATGAAACATTTCATTCGTCTGGCACAAGAGAAGAAACCCAGAGCATCATCAGTATCACTCCAATATAGAATAGATGCTCAACGGGCAATTTCAGAAGCAGAGCGAATCGTTGGATCGGCAAGAGTTTATGTCTTTGACACCGTATCTGAACTCTGGGATACCATCGAGAAAGGCGATACGCCGAGTGCAAAACAAAGAGCGCTGGTTCAACTTAGCTGTTCCGGTGCCGCCAACGAATCGGTAAAGGCAGTTGATCTTCTCTATTCGAGCGCAGGCGCCAGTGCCAATTTTATCGCGAGCCCACTAGAACGGTGTATGCGGGATGTGCTGGTGGTGCGGCAACACATTATGGTGTCGCCGCAGTTTGGCGAGGCGATTGGAAAGGTACTTTTCGGGATGGCGTCTGGTTCGTTTTTGTTCTAATCAGCAACTCTCCCCTCAGTACCCC
>CAZAZB010000611.1:0-2245 GCA_964489485.1 uncultured Pseudomonadales bacterium
CCCTTTATTCCAGACAAAGACTATTCCTACAAAGCAGGTCGGTGGAACACAGGTGAAGACTGGGAGACGCTTGGCAAGGAAGCCGGATCTGTTCTGAGCACTATTCCGATGTGTTCGCCTACTCAGTTAACCGCGTGGAATCCGGTCACCCAAAAACAGATCTGGCAACAACGGTTTGACACCGCGAGTAATGGAGGAGTGTTATCTACAGCCGGGGGACTTGTGTTCCAGGGCAATGGGTCTGGTAGATTTTCCGCCTATGCTGATGATACCGGTGAACTTGTCTGGTCCATGCAGGCGCCGACGGCAATCATTGCACCGCCCGTGACCTACAAAATATCAGGCGAGCAATACATTCTGGTCATGGCCGGTGCAGGTGGTTCCTTCGGTATGAACTTCACAAAGATACCTTATGAAAATACAGGGCGGTTATTGGCATTTAAGCTGGGAGGCGCGGCTGTTATGCCGCCCATGGTCATGAAAAAGAAAGGTGAAGTGACAGAGGGATTGGAAATCGTCAATGTGTCAGTGGAAGATATGGAGGAAGGACAAAATCTGTACAACACTTATTGTGTGACTTGTCATGGTCTCAATGCCAGGAGCGGCGGACTACTTCCAGATCTCAGGTATGCCGCGAAAGAAACCCACGAGGCATGGTCCGCCATTGTTATTGGCGGTATGAAAAAAGACAAGGGTATGGCGTCGTTTGTTGATGTCCTTTCTATTGAGCAAGCGAACAAGATACATGCCTATGTTCTTGAAGAAGCATTTAAGGAAAGTGGCTTGATGGATGCCTTCGTTGAGGCGATCGCGCCCCATGTGTGTATACCACCGACCTGGTTGGCAAATTGAATCCATGACGAACAATGATCTTCGTGTTCATCATACATTCCCTGATGTGATAGCCGCAGAATTCCTGAAGTGCCCTACTAGGTATTTTCATAGAGCGCATCATATCGACGTTGCATCTCTTCTGGATCTACTTCTTCAAGTGCGTGACCAATAAGCCAGTCATAGCCAAATGGGTCTCTAATTGTGCCAGAACGTTCGCCAAAAAATTGATCTTCGGCCTTACGCAGAAGCGTAGCGCCCGCCTCGAGAGCCTTTGCGATAGTTGCATCGGCATCGTCAACGTGGAGGTGCATGATGAAGGTGCTGTCGGCATCTGGTTTTGGCGCGTGAACATCCATTTCAGGGAACTCATCAGAGAGATATACGCATGCATTGCCAAAGGTAAGCTCTGCATGCCCGATACGACCACCAGGTTCGACCAGCCTGAATTTTTCTATCGCCCCAAATGCTTTGCCATAAAAAGATATCGATTTTTCAGCATCTCTTGAACGTAAATAGACGAATAGTTCGTGTATGGCCATAGTGATATTCCCATTAAAGTTAAAGCTACATTGTTGCGGAGCTCATGTTGTTCTGTCTTGGATAAATTTGACCTTGGGGACGTCTGATTAGATCCGCTGGGTCGCTCAATGTCAGGTGGTGCATCGAACTTGCTGAGCGTTGGCGGTATTGGGTAGGTGTTAGCCCAGCCATCGTGGCAAAGTCTCTATTCAGGTGAGATTGGTCGGTAAACCCTGATTCAGCAGCGATCGCTGCCCAACCAAGATTTTCATCTAGACGAGTGAGACTCAACGCATGGTTGAATCGCACAAGGCGTTGGTAGCGCTTCGGCGTCAAACCGAGGATTTCTGAAAACAGGCTGATGAAGTGGCGATGGCTTAACCCACTGCGCAAGATCATATCCTCTATTTTCGTAAAGGGCGTCATTTGATGTAAGGCTTCTTGAATGGCAGCATGCGTCTTATGACGTTGTGTCAGTTTCTTAAGCAGAAAAATTTCGACCATATCGAGGCGCTGAGAGGGGCTTCTTGCAATATTTAGTTGGCTCAACAACGTATCAAGAATTGGCTTGCCCCAGATAGATTCCAGTTCAAAATGTTTGCCGGAAAGGATGCCTGCTGGTGTCCCGGAGATGGGTTCTAATGAGCCCGGACGCAATTGTATTCCAACCGATGGTGCCACAATGCCGCCAACTTTTTTGTAGTAGGGCACCGATCGCACACCGGCAAATATTGAAGCCTTAGTTGAAAGCCCGTTACGATCAGAGGGTTTGCAAAGGATACGAGTGAGCGAGCTATTCAGCCGAATAACAATATGTGCCCTGCCGGTGGGTAGAACTGCTTCAAGTTGCCCGCTATTACAAGTTGTTGTCCTGGCATCAGTGGTCCAGAAT
>CAZAZB010000612.1:0-2239 GCA_964489485.1 uncultured Pseudomonadales bacterium
GGACCGGGAGTAAGACCCATATTATTCAGTACCCAAAGATTCCAGAGATAGAGTCTGTTGTCTGTTCCGCCAGATTGATGTGTTTCCAGCATTTGTCTTTCAAATTTATTTTGGGTCATGATACTCAACTTATTGTCCTTGAACCATGAGCCAACAGGGACAGCAAACCCCTTCTTCTTTCTGTTGAGCACATCTGATGGCAATAGCCGCTGCAATGCCTTTTTGAGAATAAACTTGGTTGTGCCGTTTCTGAGTTTGTACTCTGCCGGAATCTTGCGCACGAAATCAACCAGGTCAATATCAAGAAATGGCGTGCGTACCTCTAGCGAATTCATCATGCTGGCGCGGTCAATCTTTGTCAGGATATTGCCTGGTAAATAGAGGTTCATGTAAAAATCGATTGTTTTGTCCACAAGATTAGTCGATTCACATCTGTCCCAGCTCTCTATAGCCTCCGAATAAACCTCTTCGATATCACAGGGCTCATCAAACAGATCGGTGAGTTCTGCGGGAGATAGTGGGCCCAGCCAAACAGGGTTCCATAATTGTTGCCTGTGACCAAGCCCCCGCAGCGTGCGTTTTATCTTGAATTCCAGGCTCATGTAATGATGAAACGTCGGCAGCCTGTTAGCGAGGAATTCAATGCACTGATGAACAGGTCCCGGGATGACGGACGAGTAGTAACCTGCTGGTCGCAGCGCCTTGAAGGGATCGTATCCGGCGAATAACTCATCGGCCCCATCACCGCCTAAAGCAACGGTAACATTTTTTCTGGCGACTTCACTGAGTAGATAAGTTGGCAAGAGTGAGCTGTCGCCCATCGGCTCATCAAGCATGTTGATGATAGATTTTGCCTGGGTGAGCGCCGTATCAATCGAGAAGGTTTCACAATGATGGTTAGTGTGAAACAATTTCGCGACACGTCGTGCCTGTTCCGATTCATTGAAAGTCGCTTCATCAAAACCAATCGAGAATGTTTGTAGATTGTCTGCTATCTGACTGGCGATTGCGGTAATCGCTGATGAATCTATCCCGCCACTGAGGAACACACCCAGGGGTACATCAGACATCATTCTGCGATTAACAGACCTTTCCAGCAGGTCCATCAGTTCGTCACTCCAGATCTCAATGGCATTATCCGGCATAGCTTCAAATGGTTCCGCCTGATATCGCCAATAGGGATAACAACTGAGTTTGTTCTGGTGAAAGCTCAGATTATGCCCTGGTGCCAGTTTGGATACCTGCTGGTAGATAGAATTTGGTGAGGGAATAAAGCCGTAGGCATAATATTTTTTTAGGCTGAGCGGTGATACCTCCCGCGGCACCTCGGGATGTTTTAACAATGCTGTTAGCTCGGATGCAAAGATCAGCGTGCCACCCACCTCGCAATAGTAGAATGGTTTTTTGCCAAATCTATCTCTGCTGGCAAAAAATGTCTTCTGCCGCTCATCCCAGATGGCGAAAGCCCACATCCCATTGAGCTTGGCGGGTAACGATTCACCCCACTCTCTATAGCCGTGGATTAACACCTCCGTGTCGGAATGGTCCGTCCTAAACTGGTGCCCACTGGCTTCAAGCTGAGCTCGCAACGCATTGTGGTTGTAAATCTCGCCATTGAATACGACAGTGATATCACCGCGGACGTCACTCATAGGTTGCTGACCATCAGTGACATCAATAATGGAAAGACGGCGATGACCGAGATACACAGGTGATGAATCCGCCTGCCAATACCCCTCGGCATCCGGTCCGCGATGGATGAGTGCTTCTGTCATGGCATGGAGGGTTGCCTGGCTACCCTCGCCAACAAATCCAGTGATGCCGCACATCAGTCGATGTTGATCTTGTTTTCGATCTGGTAGGCATCTTTATCCTGGGATTCGTAGTAGGTACGCATCTGCATCTCAGCCAGAACGCCGAAGAATATCGACTGTAGGCCAATCAGGAAAAAGAGAATAATAAGCATCGGTAGGGGCGTCACAGAGAAGGGTGTATTCCAGAACAGTTTCAACACTAGCATCCAGCCGAATGTCGCAATCGACAGGGCAAGATTGATCAGCCCGAAACCGCCGAAAAAGTGAATCGGTTTCTGCATATAACGAGACATAAACTGTACAACAATCAGGTCCAATATCACTTTGAATGTTCTATTCAGCCCATAATTGGATTGCCCGTGTAACCGGGGATGGTGGGTGACCGGAATCTCTGTGACCTTGCCGCCCATCCAACTGGCATAGAT
>CAZAZB010000613.1:0-2235 GCA_964489485.1 uncultured Pseudomonadales bacterium
CTTGTTGACTAATATTTTCCTACAGGTTCATGGCACTTAATATACTTCGCAAGCTGTTTGGCACCCCCAATGATCGCCAGCTAAAACGTATGTCCCGGATTGTTGATTCGATCAACGATCTGGAAGTCGACTTTAAAAAACTGTCTGATGAAGATCTGCGGGCAAAGACGGGTGAGTTTCGTTCCCGCCTGGGCAATGGTGATTCCCTGGATGATTTGTTGCCCGAGGCGTTTGCCGCGGTGCGTGAGGCGGCCTGGCGTTCCTTGCAGATGCGCCATTTCGACGTGCAGTTGCTTGGCGGGATAGTGCTGCATAACGGCGAGATTGCTGAAATGCGGACTGGTGAAGGCAAGACCCTGGTGGCGACGCTACCGGTTTACCTGAATGCACTGCCTGGAAATGGTGTGAACCTCGTTACAGTCAATGATTACCTTGCCCGGCGTGATGCTGAGTGGATGGGCAAGGTGTACAGCTTTCTTGGCATGACAACCGGTGTGGTGGTATCCAGCCAGTCGTATGAAGATAAAAGAGCGGCCTATGAAGCCGATATTACCTACGGAACAAATAATGAATTCGGTTTTGATTATTTGCGAGACAATATGGCATTTACTGCGGCTGAACGAGTCCAGAGAGGCCGTAATTACGCCATTGTCGATGAGGTTGATTCCATTCTGATCGATGAAGCGCGTACCCCGCTCATCATCTCTGGCCCGGTTGATGAGCAGCCTGACCTGTATATCAAGATCAATAAGCTGATTCCCGAACTGAAGGAACAGGTGGAGGAAGACGGGCCTGGCGACTATACCCTGGAAGAGAAAAACAAGCAGGTATATCTGACGGATGAAGGCCACGAGACGGTCGAGAGATTACTCGCTGAAAATGAACTGCTGACTCCAGGGCAGAGCCTCTATGATGCAGGTAACCTCAGCCTGATGCACCATCTTAATGCAGGTTTGCGTGCGCACCTGTTGTTCAAGGAGGATGTAGACTACATCGTGAAAGATGGCGAAATCGTTATTGTTGATGAGTTCACCGGCAGGACAATGCCGGGCAGGCGCTGGTCAGAAGGGCTGCACCAGGCAGTCGAAGCGAAAGAAGGTGTTTCAATCAAGAAAGAGAGCCAGACACTGGCTTCCATTACCTTTCAGAACTATTTCCGTACCTACAGCAAGCTTGCCGGCATGACGGGGACGGCGGAAACTGAAGCATTTGAGTTGCAGCAGACCTACGGGCTCGACGTTGTGGTGATTCCGACCCATCACGAGATGATCAGGGGAGATATGGGCGACCTGGTTTATTTGAGCGTGGAAGAGAAGTATGACGCTATCATGGAAGATGTGCGGGACTGCCAGAAGCGTGGTCAGCCGGTACTGGTAGGAACGGCTTCAGTCGATGTTTCCGAGCACCTGTCGACCTTGATGAGTAAAGCGAATATCAAGCATGCTGTGCTTAATGCCAAGCAACATGAAAAAGAAGCGCAGGTTATAGCCCAGGCGGGTCGGCCCGGGCACGTTACCATTGCAACCAATATGGCCGGTCGTGGTACAGACATTGTGCTGGGTGGCAATCTTGTGGTTGAGCTTGAAGCTATCGATACATCGGGTGAGGCAAAGATAGAGAAGGCCACGGAGGAGTGGCAACAGCGCCATGACCAGGTGATAGATGCAGGCGGACTGCATATTGTCGGTACCGAACGCCATGAATCAAGACGTGTTGATAACCAGTTGCGTGGCCGTTCCGGCCGCCAGGGTGATCCGGGTTCCAGCCGGTTTTACCTGTCACTCAAAGACAGTTTGATGCGCATTTTCGCCTCTGACCGGGTGGCCGGATTGATGCAAAAGCTTGGTATGGAGAAGGGCGAGTCCATTGAACACCCCTGGGTTTCAAAGGCCATCGAGAATGCCCAGCGAAAAGTAGAGATGCATAACTATGACATCCGCAAGAACCTGCTTAAATTTGACGATGTCGCAAATGATCAGCGCCAGGTGGTCTACGAACAGCGCAATGAACTAATGGATGTTGATGATGTTTCCGAAATTGTTGAAACCATCCGTGAGGATATTCTCGGAGACACGATCAGTGAGTTTATACCACCCGCTAGTCTTGACGATCAATGGGACACTGCCGGGCTGGAAGATGCGCTGGCAAGAGAGTTCGGGATTGAATTGCCGGTTCGTCAATGGCTGGACGATGACCATGATTTGCATGAAGAACTGCTCAGGGATCGTATTCTCG
>CAZAZB010000614.1:0-2222 GCA_964489485.1 uncultured Pseudomonadales bacterium
CGGCACTGGAGTGTTGTCACAAGGGCTGGGGTGAATCCATTATTATCGGCGTCGCCGGCGCGGGAAAAGAAATAAGCACAAGACCTTTTCAATTGGTAACCGGCAGAGTCTGGCGCGGCACTGCATTCGGTGGTGTAAAAGGCAGAACAGAATTACCCGGCATGGTCGACCAATATATGAACGGTGAAATCAAGCTGGATGAATTTGTCACCTTTACTCTGCCGTTAGATGAGATCAATACAGCATTCGACTATATGCACAAAGGGAAAAGTATCAGGAGTGTGATTGTTTACTAGAACCGTTGTCTATACGAACCGCTGAGGGTTTGCTTTATAAGAACCGCTGAGGGCTCTTTAATTCGAACCGCTGAGGGCCCTTTACAAAGAACCGCTGAGGGCTCATTTCATCAGAACCGCTGAGGGCTCTTTGGAAGCGCTCGGAAGTTGAGGATGGCGTTGGGGTCAGGCGGGATACTAGCAGAATGGCAATGCAGGAAAAGAGGAATGCCGGGAGTAGTTCATAGAGTTCGAATATTCCGCCTCCTATCTGCTTCCATGCAACAACTGTGACAGCCCCGACCACCATCCCTGCGAGCGCTGCATTGCGGTTCATGTTCTTGTCGTAGAGTGAAAACAGGATCAGGGGACCAAAGCTTGCGCCCAAACCAGCCCAGGCATAGCTCACCAATCCGAGAACCTTACTCTCCGGGTTGAAGGCAATGGCGATGGCTACAATCGAAATGACAAGCACCGTTACCCTTCCCACTCGCATCAGTTGTTTATCTGTTGCATCCGGATTGATCAATGTTTTGTAGAAGTCCTCCGACAAAGCTGAGGATGAGACCAGCAGTTGTGAATCAATGGTACTCATCACTGCAGCCAGTATTGCCGCGAGAAATATACCGCCTATCCATGGATTAAAGACAAGCTGTGTTAGCCTAATAAACACCTTCTCTGCATCAGCCGAGGCAAGCGGCTTTCCCACAGATTGAAGATAGGCCATGCCGATGAGACCAATGGCAAGTGCGCACAAAATTGATGTCATCATCCAGCTTAATCCGATTCTTTTCGCCTTGATAACGTTGTCCGGGGAATCAACCGCCATAAACCGGACCATAATATGAGGCTGCCCAAAATAACCTAGACCCCAGGCGAGCAGGCTGGAAACGCCAATAACACTCGCATTATTGGTTAGTAGCAGAAAGTTAGGGTCTATGGCGTCAATCTGGTTGATCGTACTGCCGATACCACCCAGTTCATAGATCATCACCGATGGCACGACAATGAGTGCCAGCAACATAAGTAGGCCCTGCACAAAATCCGTCCAGCTTACTGCGAGAAAGCCACCAACCATGGTATAGCCAACGATGACAACGGCACCGATCAGCAAAGCGCTGATGTACGACATGTCAAAAATTGAAGAGAAGAGTAATGCACCTGCGACAAGTCCTGATGCCGTATAGAAGGTGAAGAACAACAGTATCACCAGTGCCGATACGAGACGGAGCATATTGCTTTTGTCCGAGAATCGAGCGACAAGGTAATCGGGAATCGTGAGTGCGCCATAGAACTCAGTGGCGACACGCAGGCGTCTGGCCACCAGGCTCCAATTCAGCCAGGCACCGATAATCAGACCAATCACGATCCAGGATTCACCGAGACCACCAATGTAAATTGCACCCGGTAGCCCGAGGAGTAACCAGCCACTCATATCCGAAGCCCCTGCGCTGAGTGCTGCCACCGGTGCGCTTAGCCTTCTTCCGCCTAGAAGATAGTCACCCAGGTTGTGTGTCCTGCGGTAAGCAATCCAGGCGATTGCGAACATTGCAATCAGATAAACAATGAAGGTTGCAAGCGTGGGTGTGGTCACCGGAAGGTTTAGTCCAGTCTTCTGTCCGGTTTTTGGCGCCTTGAAGTGCTCTCTGTCACAACGCGCTCCGAACCACGCCGATCGCCTTCAGATTCGCGGCGATCGCGTTTGTTATCTCGCTTTTCATCTTTTTTATCTTCCGGCGTATCTGCCATGGTACTGCTCCTGAAATAAGATAAACGTAAAGCTAGAGAAATGCTTGATAAGTGTCAATCCAATGGAAATCTAATATCTGCTTTCTTCGCTTGACGGCGCCCCTGAAGATACATAGAATTCGCGCCTTCGATTGTCACGTGTCCCCTTCGTCTAGAGGCCTAGGACACCGGGTTTTCATCCCGGCAACAGGGGTTCGA
>CAZAZB010000615.1:0-2209 GCA_964489485.1 uncultured Pseudomonadales bacterium
TTTCCGCCAGTACCGCGTTAGCGCCCTTCAGGCAAACCTCGCGAATTTAAGGCATATTCGCGATTTTCCTTTCGAGGCGCTGCCTTGTCCTGACAAAAATATGCTCTTAATCAGACGTTCCCTAATTGAATATTTTGATTTTTTTGTCATTCCAACTTCAGTACGATGGTATCAACGGAAATTCAAGAGAAGAATTGTTTTAACAACTCTCTCCATCTTTCGTTTAACACCCGGGTGAGATTATGGACAATAAACAGCAGGCTCAAGAACGAGCCGATCAGATCCAGGCATTTTCTGAGGAAGTGAGACTGCTCAGGGCCGGTGAGATACTCCAGCTAGATGAAGAGCAGTATGCCGCGATTAGGCGATATCACGACAAGTTGCTGACAGCTCTGACAAAAAAGTACGATATTGATACCAGTTCCAGACAGAAACAATTGTCAGCTGGAATGAAAATCGCCTCCTTCTCCGGTGCGCTGGCATTGGCAGCCAGTGTGTTCTTTTTCTTCTACCAGTTCTGGGGTTATCTTAGTACACCTGCACAGGTGTCGATATTGATTGGTGCTCCTTTATTGTCACTATATGTAACCCACCGGGTTGCTCAAAAAGAAGTTACAGGCTATTTCGCCAAGTTGTTGGCGATGCTGAGCTTTGCCTGCTTTGTTCTAAATCTGGTCATGCTGGGACAGATCTTCAATGTAACTCCTTCGGAGAACGCATTTCTTGTGTTAGCGGTCTTTGGAATGTTGCTTGCCTATTCCTATGATGTGCGTCTGTTGCTGGGCCTCGGAATCGTTTGTTTTGCTGGATTTGTCGCTGCACGCACGGCAACCTGGACAGGTCTTTTTTGGTTATCCTTCGGCAATAGGCCAGAAAACTTTTTTATGCCCGGCCTGATGGTTTTCACAGCCCCTCTCTGGCTAAGTGTGCAAAGTTATAGTGGTTTCGCACCCATATATCGTGTACTCGGCTGTCTATTTTTGTTGGTACCGATTTTGGTTTTGTCGAACTGGGGTGATGGAAGCTACCTGTATTGGGACAGAAATATAATTGAAGGTGTTTATCAGCTTCTAGGCTTCGCCATCAGCGCAGGGTTGGTCGCATTGGGTCTTCGGAAGGGTTGGTCAGATGTGATTAATACGGGTAATATTTTTTTCGTTTTATTCCTCTATAGCAAAATGTTTGACTGGTGGTGGGAACTTATGCCGAAATATTTATTCTTCCTTTTGATCGCGCTTTCGTCAATATTGTTGTTGTTCGCATACAAACGAATGAGAATTCAGGGTCAGCCAGTAAGAACGGCTCATGCGTAGGCTAGTGTTGGTCTCGATTTCTTTATTGGTGCTCACAAATATAGTTGTATTGTCGGGCGTAGCCTATAACCGTTCGGATGCGCCACTAGCCAGTCTGGAAATGACGGAGCGCGAGTTACCGCTTTATCAACCTTCCCTGATCAATAGGGACAATAGTGGCACGGCCTTGTCGTTGAAGTGGCAAGTTCTTACCTCGAAAGAGTCCGCCAGCTACCTGCCTTTGTCCTACCAAACGCCGCTTTGGTTAGACCATAGGAAATTGAAAGAACTTGGATTTGATATGGCTGCATTAAATAGTGATGTAGCAGAAGTCCGCGACAAAACCAGTCAACTGACTCAAAAAGTCATACTGGTGCTGGAGTATGATGGTCAAGCTTACCAAAAAGCGATAGCGCGAGCTGAGCGTCATGTTGATAGGCTTCCGCCATATGGCAGTGTCTTTCTTAGCCAAAATTTGCTGCAACGACAGTACAAATATAAGCAGATTCTAAGAAACCTCGAGGTGTCTGACACACGGCTATTCATTGTTGATGCAGGCCTGGACGAGGAAGCGTTATTGCAGCAGTACGGGCAACGAACAAATTACTTTCTCGTGCAGGGAGAAATTGGTGTGCACTTTAGTAAAGGTAATCTCAAAGGTAGCATTCAGCGGTTGTACATTGAACAAATACACGCACCCTTGCCATATTCCAAGGCGCTCAGGATACTGGCAACCGGCAAGAATCCAGCTTCGGTCGAACTTCCTGCTCCAGGTTACAAGGTTCAATTGAATTTCGGTAAGCGATTTGAACCCTGGATTGAATCGGTTTCACCTATTGAATAATCGGGTCAACAATAATTGGGGTCAGAGTAGAATAATTGGGGTCGGAGTAAAATTAACGTGTTAATTTTACTCC
>CAZAZB010000616.1:0-2205 GCA_964489485.1 uncultured Pseudomonadales bacterium
ATAGCCACTGCAAAGGAACTAGCCGCAGTGATCTACATTTCATGACAGGAACTGATTAAACGCCAAATGAATAAGCTCACATACCACAATAATGCGTACAAGAGGTATCACACTACAAGGCGTCGTTGCTGTTCTTTATGGTCGATAAAGCGTTTCGTACCGCAGTTGCTGTGCGTTTCAACCGATGGAGAGGGCTGAACAATTTCCCGAACTTCAGTTTCATCCATACGCAGTCAAATTTGAACCGATCAGTCACAATCGGTTTCGCATGAAAAAATATCACCGGCTAGGTTGTTGTCTGGGGACATATACTGAATCGATAGTTAGCAAGGGTGGTGTTCTTGAAACAAAAAGCGAGAAATTTGATGATGAGGTAAAAATTCTGGAGATGTTCAGCCGAGTTTTCCCCCGTCAGTTGAGGCCAACCGTTCACAACTGTACGATAAAGGAATTGAAATCAAACAAATGTCGTTGGGCAGACGGATACAGATAGCCTGAAAAATAAAAGGGTCGCTAGTTCCTTTTATCCCCCCAACGCTTTAAACGTCAGTGAAGTCAGTCATTGCGGGCTGTTTCCATTCTACGGAACATGTGGTCCATAATGCCTATTCTCGCGGCAACTTAGCTGACTTGTGCACTCGGCATATCCAGTCGGGAACCGGGGTCTATAACGCAAGATAACACTATTGTAGGAGTCTACCGCCAAGCATGAATTCCAAATTTAACTACCTAAATATCACCGAGGCAAAGGCCAAACCCGGTCTGAGACTGATCCTGACGCGTGACGTGCCAGGACCCTGGAGTGAATCCGCAAAGGCGATATTTCGCTTACGCGACGTTGAGTACATCGCCGTTGAACAACATGGCGGGCGTGACAATACCGAACTCGTCGAATGGACAGGACACCGGAATGCGCCAATCGCACTGTATAACGATGAGCCGCCCCGTGTGCGCTGGCAGGAGATCCTGGACCTTGCTGAACGACTTGGCAGTGGTCCTTCACTTTACCCTGCTGATATTCAGGACCGTGTTGCGATGGTGGGATTGGCCAGCGAAATCTGCAATGAAGGGGGTCTTGCCTGGCATGCAAGAATGTTGATGCTCAACATGACCTATCAGGCTCATGGAGATGTCGTCTTCGAAAAAAATCCGATGTTCAGGGAGTACAGATTCTCGAGCCAGGCTGTCAGCGACGCTGTTGTCAGGGTGGAGCAAATACTGCATTACATAACAACGATCATCAAAAACCAGCGGGAGAAAGGTTCGATCTATCTGGTTGGTGACACGCTCACTGCAGCGGACGTTTACTGGGCTTGTTTCTCAAATATGCTTGAAGCCTTACCGCCGGAACAAAACCCCATGCCCAATAGTCTGAGAAAGGGCTGGTCTGCACTTGCGGCGAGCATCAGCGGCTATGATCCAATCCTGATCGAACAACGCAATAGTATTTTTGAGAAACACCTGTGGCTGCCACTGGCATTCTGAAATGATCCAAGTATGCTCGGTCCTGTATCTTCTTAGGCGATCAGGCAGGAAGAATTGAAGTCAGGAATCTATTCAAGGAAGCAGGAGAAAACTATTGAACTACCAAGACTATCAACACCTTAAGTTTGAGCCAAGAGACAACGGGGTTCTGTTGGTTACCATTAATCGTCCAGAAGTCATGAATGCAACCAATGCGAGGTTACATTACGAATTGACCCAGGTCTGGGACACGATTGACAATGATGATGAGACGAACATCGTGGTTATCACCGGAGAAGGGGATCGCGCTTTTTCTGCGGGTGGTGATTTGGAGTGGATATCGGAAATGATTGGTAATCCGGATGCAGTTAACAGCGTACAAAAAGAAGCCGCAGATATTGTTTACAACGTACTTGGCTTCGAGAAGCCGATTATTTCAGCGATTAACGGTGTCGCAGTTGGTGCTGGTCTTGCCATTGCCCTGATGGCTGATATCAGTGTCATGTCTGAAACGGCAAAGATTACTGATGGGCATGTGAAACTTGGCGTTGGCGCTGGTGATCATGCGGCAATAATCTGGCCGATTCTTTGTGGTATGGCAAAAGCAAAATATTACCTGATGACAGCAGAGTTTATTGACGGCGTAACCGCAGAACGGATAGGGCTCGTTAGTCTCTGCAAACCGCAGGATGAAGTATTGCCCGCGGCGATGAAAATTGCAGACCAACTGGCGGCAGGTAG
>CAZAZB010000617.1:0-2202 GCA_964489485.1 uncultured Pseudomonadales bacterium
ATACTGAAATTGTAGCAAGTGAAATGGGGCATACCGCTCAACTGGGATTGCCGTTGCGCCTTTGGGTGTCGACTCATCGCGGTTATGACCTAAATTTCATTCTGATCAAACCGTTCTAATATTTCTGCCATTTCCGTTGATTTATTCGTCTTCATTTCACCGGCCAGTTCTTCTACATATTCATCGAACCCCAGGTACTGGGCAGTGAGTGCCAGGATGAGCATATCCCAGTGGCTAGTGGCCCGATTTCGGTCTACTTCTTTAGACTTAATCAGTGACTCGAATGCTTTAAGCGGTTCACCAACCGCTGCCTGGAGGACCCCGATCGTGTTGATGGCACCATAGGTACGTTCGTTGTTTGGTTGCCTATCGGGCTGTAACAATGCCAGAGCTTCCTGTAGGTGAGTGTTTCTTCGGAAGAGCGTCCAGGCTATGTCATTTATCTCTTCGGGCTTCAAGAGTTTCTTGTCAATCGCTGTATTTGCCTCACTAATAAGCTCGTCGTACTGCTCTTCTGCCAACTTAACGAGTAGCTTGGCGTACGCAGAATGTGTAGATGTATCACCAAATTCTGCAGTGTATTTTTTTAAATAGCCTTTCATTGCAACCACATCCGATCGACCAACATAAAAATTGAAGATCGGCCACCAGTCCTGTTCAAATTGATCTGAGTCTTCAAAAGTTTGGTACAGAAGCATCAACTTTTCTTCATGGCGTTCTTTCGGTAAAGCCTTCATGACGAGCGATCGTAAGGTGCGTTTATATCGATGCGCTTGATATTGCAGTGGTGGATTCTTCAGCAAGGCTACAATTTCATCACTCTTCACCTTCGCCTCTGCATGTACAAGCGCCGCGTAAAAGAAATAATCGTTCATCGGAATATCTTCCTGGCGCTCGAAACGTTGAAGGTTTTCAGTTGCAAGGCTACTGGCGCGTGTTCCCGGCTGGTAAAACCAGTTAAGCACTGCCTTCCATTCTTGGGATTTACCGGTTTCATCCAGATAACGCAACAGGCGCGACACGCCTGATACCTCAGAAACTTCCGCTAGATTATAGAGCGTGTTGTTAATTTTATAAAACAGAAAACCCGACTTAAAAAGCCTATCGTCTATCAATATCAAGGAACCGACTTCATTGATATCGTAAGAGAATTTACATTTCATGTAGTCAGTTGCAATGGGTGGACCGGACGGGCCGCGAACATCCTGGAAGAACTTATCCAGGTAATTTTGTTGGGCAATTCCAGTAATTTCGTCAGGATAGCTGGAAGCGAGTATCGAATCATCCAGGGGCATACCCATAGACACATCCCATACCTCCTTTTGACTATCGCTCATGGATTCTAGACAACTCGCTCCATGCCGCGCAATTCTCATATAATCAATTGGCAAACCTTGTTTATTCGTTAGCCGATCTGACTCAGAAAGTAGCAGGGCAGTTTCGTATTTTCTGATTCCAATAAGGTGGACGATGGCTCCAAGTAACAAGTTTTCCGGGTTGCCTGTTCCCGCCGTGGATGCGGCATCCCATGCTGCATCGACACCTTCACTCACAGCAGCCGCAGCAACATAAATTGACTTGGAACCATTGTTACCCATCCCCCAACTACCTAGAAACCTTTTGACGCTTGCCGGTTCATCCGCCAACTGATAGCTCATTGCCGTGGAGTTTATGACACCATATAGCAGGGTTGTCAGGTTATCACGTGAATAGAGCCCAGGGCGGTTACGCATGTTAAGTCGATACCGTTCCATGCCTGATTCCAGTGTTTTCGCCAAGGCCCGGTAATGTTCTTTATCATTTGTTATTCGTGCCTTGTTCTCGAGTTCAGCCACACCAAGACCATAGAGGGAAAATATGTCATTGGGATCCAAATCGATCGCATTTCTGAAGTGCATGATTGCACGACGTGGATCAGAACCAGCAGAATGGTACCCAGCATAGTCTCCCTTAAGCCAACTATTACCCAGTTCGTTCTGTAACATGGCACTTTCTGGGAAAGAAGCGACTGCTCGGCCTGCGATAGCCTTTGCTACCTGTCGAAGACCAATTCTCTCTAAATCTTCAGAATACCTGACTAGGTGCATCACATTGTCTGGTGATTCAGAGATTAAATGTCGATGCATCTCAAATGCTTTTTTCGCTTCCCCCTCGTTCAGAAGTCTTGCAGGAATAGATTGAAAACTCGCCATTGGATTCATC
>CAZAZB010000618.1:0-2188 GCA_964489485.1 uncultured Pseudomonadales bacterium
ATGGCATCACGTTTTGTGGTGATGGCATCCTGCAGAACACTTTTGATCTTGTTGATTTCGGCACCAGCGGCAGGTCTTTCTTCTGCTGGTAACTTGCCCAATGCTTTTAAGAGAGAAGTGAGTTCGCCCTTCTTGCCCATGTATTGGACACGCACAGCATCTAGCGACGCAGCATCGCCTGCGGCTTCGATAGCTTCAATGGCTTTGTTGTGAATTGAATCAAGATCAGACATGTCGCTACCAAAATAGTTATGCCGCGATTGATTCTTTTGCTTTAGCCGCCAGTGCCGCGAATGCTTCTTTTTCGTGGACAGCAAGATCAGCAAGTACACGGCGATCAATTTCGATGTTCTGTTTCTTCAGTCCGTCAATCATACGGCTGTAAGAGATACCATGCTCTCTTGCAGCAGCATTGATTCGTTGGATCCAAAGACCACGAAACATCCTTTTCTTGACCTTGCGATCGCGATAGGCGTATTGACCGGCTTTGGTGACAGCCTGCTTGGCAACCCGATAAACGCGACTACGCGCGCCGTAATAACCTTTGGCTTGCTTCAGGACTTTCTTGTGACGACGATGGGCTGTGACACCCCGTTTGACTCTAGGCATTGTCTTCTCCTTCAGAAGGATGCGGTATCAGTCGGTTTCCCAGACTTGATTGCATCTATATTTGTTTCCCTGAATGAACAGGAATGACGTTAGTTAGTGACCGAGCAATCTCTTGATCAAAGGGACATCTGATGGGGCAATGTCTTTCAACTTGCGCAGATGACGCTTTCGCTTGGAACTCTTCTTCGTCAGAATATGATTTCTGAAGGACTGGCGGTGTTTGTAGCCTTTACCGGTTTTCTTGAACCGTTTGGCCGCACCACTACTGGTTTTCATTTTTGGCATCGTTAGATACTCCGCATTGTTAAATACTTAAGTCGTGTTATTCCGTTTGGGGATAACTGTGTTGGAAACTTGCCGATCTCTAAATAGCTCTCGCTAGGCAGAAGCCGCAGTGCCCTTTTTCTTACTATGTGGAGCAATCACCATGGTGAGTTGTCTGCCTTCCATTTTAGGAAACATTTCAACTGTTCCGAGTTCGGCCAGATCTAATTCGATCCGCTTTAAAAGCTCCATGCCGATTTCCTGGTGCGCCATTTCACGACCCCTAAACCTCAAGGTCACTTTGGCTTTATCTCCATCATTAAGGAAACGTGTCAGGTTGCGTAGTTTTACCTGATAATCTCCTTCTTCCGTCCCTGGGCGAAACTTCATTTCTTTGACGTGCGTGCGACGTTGCTTCTTTTTCGCTGCAGCCTTTTCTTTCTTTGCCTCGAACACATGCTTACCGTAGTCCATAATCTTACAGACGATCGGTTCTGCATCAGGCGCGATTTCCACCAGATCCAACTTGGCATCCTCAGCCGCGCGCATAGCATCTGCAATATCAACGACCCCAACCTGGGATCCATCTGCGCCGATCAAACGCACAGATTGTGCATCGATCTCGCCATTTATTCGTGACTTTTTAGAACTTTCTTTCTTAATTCCTATGCTCCTTTATGCATGGGGACGCGGATTATAGCAAAATCACGCCGTACGTCCCTTTTTTTCTACATCTTTTCTCAATATTGTTGAAAAATCCTCTATCGACATACTGCCGAGGTCTTCTCCACTGCGTGCACGGACAGCAATCTGCCCGCTTTCGACCTCTCGATCGCCCACAACCAGCAAGTATGGCACCTTCTGGATGGTGTGTTCGCGGATCTTGAAGCCGATCTTTTCGTTACGAAGGTCTGTTTCAACCCGATAACCATTATTTTTCAACGTATTACAGACTTCCAGGCAGTAGTCTGACTGACTGTCGGTAATATTCAGCACTGTCGCCTGAACCGGTGCGAGCCAGGCGGGCATGTCACCGGCGTAATTTTCTATCAGAATGCCGATAAACCGCTCAAATGATCCCAGCATGGCACGGTGCAGCATGACAGGTGCTTTTCGGCTACCGTCTTCAGCCACATACTGGGCATCAAGACGACCGGGCGTGGAAAAATCGACCTGCATGGTGCCACATTGCCAGACCCGACCGAGGCAATCTTTCAGAGAGAATTCAATCTTCGGGCCATAGAACGCCCCTTCCCCCGGTAGAAGATCCCAATCCAGGCCTTTGACATCCATGGCATCGGCAAGCGCCTTTTCA
>CAZAZB010000619.1:0-2183 GCA_964489485.1 uncultured Pseudomonadales bacterium
ACGGCGTTAGCACACCTCGAGATAAATCACGAATTTAAGGCATATTCGTGATTTATCTCTCGATGTGCTGCCTTGTTCTGACAAAAATATGCCATTAATCAGAGCTTCCTTAGATAACGCCAGACAAACAAGATGCTTCCGGGATTTTGGATTGCGCAATGAGGTCCCCTGCTCCAGGGGACATTTGACAAAAGATGGTCAAAATAATCAAATTAATTATAATATACCCTTTGCGAGAGAGATATGATGGAAACAATCAGCGCAAGTGATGCCAAGCGTGAGTTTGGTGAATTGATCCTCAAGGCTCAAAAAGACCCCATTGGCATTAATAAAAATGGCAAGCCGGTAGCTGTGATGGTGTCTGTTTCTGCCTATGAAGATTTCCAGATGTTGCAACAGCAAGCGTTGCAACAGGCAATCAATCAAGGGATAGATGATATCGAAGCGGGCAGAGTGGTTGATGGCGAACAAGTGTTTACTGGGTTGAGAAAGCAAGTCCTTGATGCCGCGTTATAGATTTTCTCATGCGGCGCATGCAGATTTGGACAGTATTACCCGTTATACCCTGAAGAGTTGGGGCGCAGCTCAAACAATGGCTTATCTTGATGGCCTCGAAGATACGGTAAAGCAGTTAGCCGATCATCCTAAACTGGGTAAACCCTGCTATGACCTGACCGCTGGATTACGATCTTTCCAGTATCAAAGCCACGTTATTTACTATTTGGAACAAAAAATAGATATTGTAGTCGCCAGGGTTTTGCATGAGCGCGCCGCTCCATATCAACTCAGATGTGGATAGCGAAGGAAGATGATGAATATTGGGGTTGTATATGAACACAACCATTCCTGAAATTGGCTGTTGTACAAGGCTACCATTCAAGATCATCCGGAATCTGAAAGTCTTTGTAGGGGTCATCCTCATCAACCACATCTGATGACCGATCATAAAGATACAGGACGACATCTTCGCGCCGATCCATAATTTTCCGGGCGACTTTTTCAGGAACCAGGTCATAACGATCATCAATTTTGACGATAGCGAGGTAGCCCTTGTTCAACTGTGTCTTGTTGGTGTTGGAGACATAGATCTTCTTCACCCTTCCTTGTTCAGTGAAGTTATATTCCACATCGCCTTCCTGGCGCTGGCTGTTCATTTCAACTAGTTGTTTTACCTGCGCAAAAATGGCTTTTGTCTGGGCTTTTTCATTCTTCGCCGCATTCATCTTTTTGTCAGCAGCGAGTTTGGCTGCCTGCGCTTCTTGTACCGCAAGTTTATTTTCGTCGATAGAAACGCCCTGCTTTACGCGCATTTCTTGACGGTGTATGCCTTTCTCCGCTTTGCGAAGTTGTTTGCTGGTGACGAGACCGGATTGGCGAAGCTGTTCCTGAAGTGATCCGCCTTGTTTCTTGTTCTTTGACATAGTTTTTGGTCTTATCTGGAAAGTAGTGGTTAGTCTTACCTGGAAACTGCGATTGCAATATTCTGTTTGAGGTGAAGTGGGTTGATGGTACCTATTATAGATGAAGTGACATCATTATTGCCCAGGATGAATGTCAGATTCTGTTCAATATCTACCGCGTGTCCGCTAGCCAGTGCTTTTTTTAGGATGATTCCCTTTTGCTGACGGCTGGCGTGTTTGATCACTGGCTCCTGTGATTGATCCTCCAGGCTATAGGCGACCATCACGGCATCGAGCCTATCCAATGCCGTTAGTCCACCTTCAACCGTTTTGGTTGAAGCACCGATGGCGCGGATTTTCCCCTGGTCTCTCATTCGAATTAGCGTGTCGATGATGTCGGATTCGCGCAGCGTTCGTTCGTCTTCATCCCCCAGATGGATTAACACAAGATCCAGATAATCAGTGCGGAGATTGCGCAGGCTATTGTCGATACTGCGTTTCGTTGCGCTGGCTGAAAAGTCAAAAGAAGAGATATCGTTCTCGTACTTTTCTCCTACCTTGGTACTAACAATCCAGTCGTGTCGTTGACCTTCAATAATTTTGCCGATCTTCTCCTCGCTATCGCCATAGGCAGGTGCGGTATCCAACAAATTAATGCCCAGTTCTTTTGCCAGACTCACAAGCGATACCAGTTCTGAATATTCAGGCAGTTGAAAAGAAGCAGGATATCTTAGCCCGGTGTTCCTGCCGAACTTGACCGTGCCAAGGCCGATAGGTGAGAGG
>CAZAZB010000620.1:0-2176 GCA_964489485.1 uncultured Pseudomonadales bacterium
CTTGCTATACAAGGCGTCGCTTGTATGCGTTGCTCCGCCGACGAATGGCCGAAGACCCATACTATTGCTGCTGGTGTGAAAAGGATCCTGGCTATCTCTCTTTATCTGGGAAAATAGGGCAAGGTCCAGTTTTCGCGATGTGTTGTTATCTACCAGATAATCAACATCGATTAGGTAGTCGCCGCGGCGAAAAGTGAATCGCTTTGTGAAGCTGACACCATCCTCGTTTTTGTATACCAGATCTACCTCTAGTCGATCGGAATCTGCCATTGTAAATTTTTTACTGATGGCTTGAAACAAAGGTCGACCTCCCGATTTATCGATACCATCTGGTCCAATTAGACCGCTTTGGGCTGCGTACGAGTTTCTTGGATCTACTAACAGAAATGGAATGTCTGGCGTTTCTAAATCCACCGGGAAGGCAGGCAAAGCAACGCGCAAAATATCTCCTCCTTTAAGATCGATGACGACATCAAATACATCAGTCTTTACTTGAATTGTGTGGGATTTGGATATGGTCGGCGTGCTTCGAGCTGGCGCTGTTGATTCTTCTAATTGCGGCACACTATCCAATTGCGGCACACTGTTTAATTGCTGCTTACTGTCCACTGCTCCTACTGCATCCGGAATACTCGCAATGTCGTTATAACCAGCAGAGGCATCAGGAATGCTCGCTGTTTCCTCAAAAACCGGGTCCTGATTCAGTTGCGGCTGGTTACCATAATCATCGTTCCATGCCAGAATCAACAGATAGGAGGTAACAGCCAGGCCAAGAAGAATCGCTATTCGTTGGATATCCATGATTATTGCATTCCTTTTTCAAGGCTTTCTGGAACCAGATCTACACCGCCCGTATGGAAGGGGTGGCATTTGCAGAATCGTTTGGTTGCCAATAGGCCACCATCCACCAGGCCGTGTTTTTCTAAAGACTCGATTGCGTAATGAGAACAGCTCGGGTAGAAACGACATCGTTGTCCGATGAGACTGCTCAATGCTAGCTGGTAAAATCGAATAACAGTGATAAGGACAGTTTTCATTCGATCAAAGGCCCATAGTGGCGTAGTTTTCAGCGAGCTCGGAAAATGAACTATTGAGAGTAGTCGTCAGTTTGTCGCCTGACTGGTGTGTCGCACGGGACCGGGTAAGGACGACCACATCCAGTGGCGGTAATACCTGCTTTCGAAATGATTCTCGGATCAATCGCTTGAGCTTGTTACGGTTTATCGCCAGTGCTGTGTTTCGTTTGCTGACGACCATGCCCAATCTTTTCCGTTTCACGTGATTCCTCCTGGCGAGGAAAAGGAATTCCGGTGTGCTTATTCGATACTCGTTTTGTTTAAAAACAGAGTCGAATTCTCTGGAATTGTGTAATCGGCAACAAGAGGGAAATGCCTGGAGGGTCATCAACCATGCGCAACTATTTAAATCACTTAGGCGGACAGTACTTTACGGCCTTTCGCTCTTCGTCGCTTAATAACCAGTCGGCCTGCCTTCGTTGACATTCTTAAACGAAAGCCGTGAGTACGCTTTCTCTTCAGGACGCTGGGTTGGAATGTTCTTTTCATGTGTCTATACCGATCAAATTTTGGGTCGAAAAAGAGCGGCGATTCTAATGAAGATGACTCTTACAGTCAATTGAAGGTTCGAATTCCTTTATTATTCTTTCCCAAAAGTACTACCGATGTTCTTTGTTGTTGTGTTCTTTCCAGATGTCTAACAGTCTTTAGTAAAAAGATTTTTACATATTAATTTATTATTACTATTTTTATTAAGAAGGTCTTTTCTGTGGATTAGTCGCCTAAAGTGTTTAGTATCAATTGTTTAGGCGAATCATAAGGCTGGGTATCATTGCGGTATAGTATGCTGATTGTCTGGTGATAAGCTGGGTGTTAAATGCCTGGTTATCCACAGGGTAAAGTTAGGCTTATTTTCACCGGGATTTATCCACAGGATACGCACAGCTTAGCCACCAGTTGTTAGCCGGTAGTTCGCATAAATTACTGAATATAAAAGAATTTTTAGTAAAATTTCTTCTCGATATCGCTTGGCTTGCGATGCGTAAGAGAGGTACTATCCGTTCAATTAGAAGAAATCAGTCGTCGTTACTCAGTCGTCACCATTCAGTTGATATCACATCAGTTATTGTTCAATTGTTGTTGTAAGAATGCTCCTGATA